>SSEV01000112.1 GCA_008015095.1 Lysobacteraceae bacterium
GCCCAGGTCACCGCGCAGCATGGTGCCGATCACGAACGGCGAGAACGCCGCCGGGTTCTCGGGGTCGAGGCGCTCGTAGTACGCGGTCGACATCATCACGACCGGGGCGCCCGCGTCGATCGCGGCGCGGAACGGCGCGAGGTAGGCGTCGTGGCGCGTCGTGACGTGGTCGGTGACGCCCGCGCGGACGTCGGTGTTGGCCCGCACCCGGCCCAGGCCCGGGAAGTGCTTGACGGTCGGTACGACGCCGCCGTCGGCCAGGCCGCGCAGGAAAGCGACGCCGTGGCGGGCGACGACCCTGGGCGTGTAGCCGAACTGGCGGTCGTAGCGACCGATCGGCGGGTTGTGCTTGGCGGCCCGCTTGCTCGGGACGGTGTCCATCACCGGCGCCAGATCGTCCGTGATCCGATCGAACAGATTTTGCCCGCCGGCGACTTCGGCCGGTACGACGAGATCGATCAGCGCCGACATCGGCGCATTGAACAGCACCTGCGATTCGGCCAGGACTCGCCCGCCGCCGTCCAGTGCGCGCAGCAGCAAATCGGCAGAGCCTTTATCGCCCCTGCGGAACTGGCGCTCCGAATATTTGATCCTATAGGCGCCGTCGGCGTCGGTCACATCGGTACCGAGCGGTTGTTCGCTGCGCAGATCGCGGTCGACAAGCACAACCGTGATTCTGGACATCGGCCGTCCACCGGCGGTGGACACCGTGCCATGCGCGCTACGGTCCGACTCGAATGGATTATGGTCGTGTTCGACCGTGCAATCGAGGCGCGTGCGCGGTTCCGTAAGCGCGACGGGCTCGCTCTGGCCCAGGATTGTCGCTCCTTGCACGATGCGGATCAGCACACGCTTGTTCGTCGGCCTCGCCGCACCTGGCGCCAACGGCAGTCGAACCAGATATCGACCAGATGCGTCGGTGACCACATCCGCCGCCAACATGTCGTCGTCATTCTTTCGATCCGGATCGTGGGCGCGGACCACGAGCCCCGGGAGCGACTGCCCATGCCGATCGCTGATCGTGCCGGTGAGGATCCAGGTGCGTTCAGACGGCTTGTCCATATGCGTTCTCCCACGAATACGATTCGATAAGGGCCGCGTCGGCGACGCGCCGACCGGTCATTCCGGCAGATTGCCGGCGTTGCGTGTGACGATGCGCTGCGAGACTGTCGTGCGCATACATGACGGGCGCAATGCGATAGGCGCACGGGCAATAGCCCAATGTCATCGGAATGCCCCAAAGAACATGCCCATCCCGATCGACTTCGGACTCGCGCCGGATTTGATCGCTTCCCACAGTTTTTCGGGCTTATGCACCATCGTGCCCATCTCCGCGCTTTCCCTGAGCACCGTGCCCAGTTGCGGAGCGCCTTGCAGCGAGCCGGCTGCGTTCAGGATGCCCTCGCCTTCGCTGTTCTTCGCCCCGTCCTGGTAGGCGTCGATCGCGAGGACCACATTGAGAATGATCACCCCCTTGAAGATCACCCCACTCACGCCGCCGGCCCTCGCCAACAGACTGCCTTCGCCATGCAACAAACCCGTGGTGGCGGCTTTGGTCTCTCCGGACAATGCGCCGCGCGCCGTTGATCTCGCGCCGCTGCCAAGCGCGGATCCGCCCCCGCCAGGTTTTGCTGCGGGTCTCCCTACTGCCGTCGGCTTCACTACGGCTGGTTTCGCGACTGCCGCTGGTTTGACCGCTGCAGCGGCGGGCTTGGATGCGGCCGCTGCCGTATTCACCGCTCCGCTTGCGCTCGATGAGGTCGGCGCGGTCCTCATCACGTAGCCTTGCCCCTTCACGTTCTCAATCCCGAGCGTCTGCAGGGCGTCACGCACTTTGACTGCGGCATCGCCCTTGCCGGTCTTGATGATCTCCCACATGTTGCCGTTGATCGTGTTCTTCAGCGCCGTCGGCGTGAGCTTGTTGGGATTCTTGATCTTGGCGAGGGCCTCGTTGAAGATGCTGCGCATCTCGGTGATGTCGCCGAATCTGCGGTTGAGCAGGACTTTGGGATCGTCAGCCACCGATGCCGAGCGCCACGTGGACGATCCGCGCGGATCGCTCCCCAGATGCTTGGTCTGGCGATTGGTCGCAGAATCGAGGAACTGACGGTTGTTGACGTCCGTCGCTCTGGCTCTGGCTTCATTCGGCGAAATGCCTTTTTGCCCCACCGCATTCGGTTCGTCGATATCCATCGTCATCGGCTGTTGTCGAAGCCCGACTTTGCCTTGCTGCCGGAACGGCGCCGGATCCTTGTCGAGCTTCTCGAGCGCGCCGTCGATCGCATCGGCGACCGTCGGAGGGTCTTTGCCGTCCGTTCCCCCGGGATCGATTCTGCTCAAGGGATTGCCGTTGACGTAGGCATAGCAGTTGGCGCCATCGATCAGTCCTCGTGGGTCGCAGGCGGTCCATCGACCGAGCCAGGCAGCGTAGTAGCGCGCATCGTGGTGATAAAGCCCGGTTTCCTCGTCGCGCTCTCTTCCGGTGAAACGGTAACGCTTCGGAGTTTCGGACAAGTTCCGCACGGCCTGATACGTCGTGCTGCCGTACGGCGAGTATTCCTCATAGGAAATCAGCCTCGCCTGCTCGTCAAGCTCCATGGCCGACGAACCGAGGTGATCTCCGTACTGATAGCGGATCAACCGCGCGGGCGCAACGTCGTCGCCGGCGCTATCGAGCGTGCGCGTCTCCACCAGTGCGATGCGCTGCCTGTCGTCGGCGACATGAAGGGTCTCGCGTTCGAGCATGACGCTGTCCGCGCCGACCGGGCCGCCATGCCTGCGGAAAACCTCGAAACCGCCGAGATACAACCGTTCCTCAATCAAACCTGGCGATTTTTCCCAGACCTTGCGCAGCCGTTGGCCGGTAGCGTCGCAGACATGAAAGCAGCGACCGCCTCCGCCATGATCGGAACGCTGAAGGCGATCGCGATAATCCCAATGCAGGTTCGCGCCCGGCGCGCCGCCGCCCAGATGCGGCATGCGCAGCATATTGCCGTGCGCATCGTAGACGTATGGCTCGCTCAGCGGAATATCTCCGCCGCGCTCGAGTGCGGTACGGCTCAGACGATTACTGGTCTTGAGCAAGCGCGAGCCATCGCCATTCTCGATGAGACTGTCTTCGTCATAGGCATACACGCGCGACCAGCCTGGATGCGCGGGATCGGCGCCGCGATGCCGCATCCGGCGCAGATTACCGGCGATGTCGTAGAGATAGTGTTCAAGATAGGTGGCCATGGCGTTGCCGTCGTTTGGGCCGAACAGTCCGCCACCCGTGCTGCTCAACCTCCCGGTGCGCGCGCTGTCGGCATGCGCATGCGCGGCCGGTGCGCCCCCCTGCCCCAGATGTTCGCGACCGCGGGCCTGGATCAGGCGGTAGAGCGCGTCGTAGACGTAGTCGCCGTCCGGGTCGACGCGACGATTGCGGAAGAAGAGGCTCTGCTGAGCGAGGTCGCGCACATGACAGACGTTTCCGGCGGCGTCGTAGGTGTAATGCAGGTTCTGCAAGCCGCACTGGCGGCCTGCCGGAGGTTCGTCGGGCGCCGCGATCGTGAAGGGCGGCGGCAGTGGATTCTCACAATCTTCGGTGAATGCCGGGCCCCGGCGGGTATACAGCCATGTCAGACGGGAACTGAGGGGGTCGTAACGATAACGCGTGCTCGCGCCGTTCTTGTATTCGATACGCACACGCCGGCCTTTGGCGTCGTATTCGATGGCCGATACGCCGACTGCTGATGGCGCTTCGCTTCCCGGATCGATCAGCTGCGCAGGCTCGCTGCCGCGCTGCAACCAGACATCCATGCGCTCAAGCAGATTTGCCTCGTTGTATGCAGGTTGCATGATCTGACGTCGGGCGCGCGCCAGGCTGCTGTGCGGCGCGATCGTCTGGACCAGACGATTCAATGCGTCGTAGCGCATCGCCGTCTCGAACGTTTCACTGTCGCATTCCGGATCACCGGCCCAGTCCGGAAGCGTGCTGTAATCGCTGGTGAAGCGACGGGTGGCATAGAGCAGATTGCCCTTGAAATCGTAGGCGGCCACTGGAGCGTCTCGGTCGTCCAGCCGCGCGTTCGAAGCGATGCCGGCTTGATCAAAATGGCGATAAATCCGGGCGCGCAGATTCAACGCCTCCGCATCGGGAAGCGTTTCTCCGTATTCGACGCTCTCGACCAACAGCGTGCGACCGAACGTGCGAGGATCCGATTGCGACGACGTGCCGCGGACGCGTTGTTCGCGTGGACGACGCAGCGCATCATAGGCAGTCATCAGATCATGGCCACGGCTGTCCCAGGCCCGGATCGGCATGCCGTCCGCATCGTGTACGATCCAGCGCCCGCCCGACTCCATGCCCTGGTCTCGAATCCGGGCGCCCAGCATGTCGTAGTCGTAACGCGCCACGACACGCCCAAGCGGATCTCCGGCTTGCTGGACGCTATCGCGCACGGCGCGGACATTGTCTTCGATGTCGAGCTCCACACGGGTGGCGAATGCCTCCTCGACGCCGTCATGGTCGTGACCGGCGCAGATCACGCGATTGCGCACCGTGGTCAGGAACGTGCGACCCAGCGCATCGAAATGGGAGATCGCCGGTGTATCCGCATGCGCCGCAGCCCGCTCCGCGGCCATGCGCTCCTGCGGGCCAAGCGCTCCGCCGGCGCGCCGCGCATGCCAGGTCTGCCAAGGGTCTGGCAATGCGGCGAAATACGCTCGGACGTACCCGGCGATATCGGGATCGGTCCTCGGATCTCCGGTTTGCGCGTTGCGCGCTGCACAGGTGTCGTTGACGTCGTAGATGCACTGACGCCAAGGTTCGAACACCACTTTGGCGTACGTGTGGTCGGGATACACAGTGGCGACGACGCGCCCGAGCGGATCGTAGAAAAGCACGGGGCTGACCCCGACCGCGATGCCGTACTCGAATGCATGCGTCGCGCTGAAGAAAGCCTCGTACTGACGGACCGGCAGGCCTTTGTTGTCGTAGATCGTCCAACCGTCGCCGACCCAGCGCACGGCGGCATGCGCGCCGCCCTCATCCAAAGGGCCGGGCTCCGCCCGCACTTTCTTCTGGATTTCGCGGCCGAATCCGTCCGCATAGGAAAATGCGGTCTGGAATCTGGCGCCCTGCGGCGGTGAGGGTGCGCTCGCATGGGTTTCGCGCACGATGGTCGCGAAACAGACCGGTCGCCACAGTTCGGGATGCTCCGGGTGCGCTTGCCTGCTGCGCCGGAACCGTTCGAGATCGTAGACGATGCGAGCGCCGGCGTGATGCAGCAAAATCGGCGCGAGCAGGAGCGGATCGGCCGCGTCGAAGAATCCTTCGATTTGCGCCTGAGCAAGGTCGGCGCTGAAACCTTCGACAGTATCGCCCTCGACCGGCGATGGCGCCGCCTTGCCCATTGCCGCGGAGCCGACCACCAGCCCGAGCGCGTCGAAGACGACTTCGTTCCGATTCCGGTTCGGATCGCTGATCTGCTGCGGCTGCAACACCCGATAGTCGTTGCGTTCGACCCGGGTGCGGTTGCCGAGAGCGTCGCGGGTCTCGATCAGCAGCAGATCGTTCGCGTCGTATGTGATGACCGTCTCTTGCGCGAACGCGTCGCGATGGCGTCTGGGCAGAAAGAAATGCGCGCGCGCCTCGCCGAATTCGGCGACAGCGCCAGCATCGGCCGCATCGAAGAAGACCCTGCCGGAAGGTCGCCACCAGTGATCATCGGGATCGTGTGCAGGGAAGCGGCTATCCGCCTTCAATGCCTGGGATGCGAGATAACCACCACGATCGCCGGCCTGACCGCCGAGCACGAGCGCGGGATCCGCCATCAGAATCTCGTCTGCCTGCCCCGCAGGCGGGCGGCGAAGGACCTCAGCCTACAATCCGGGAGTGAC
>SSEV01000174.1 GCA_008015095.1 Lysobacteraceae bacterium
GATGGTGCCGTCGTCCTGGATGTCGATCTGGGTGCCGGTTTCCTTGGTGATGCCCTGGATCACCGAACCGCCCTTGCCGATCACCTCGCGGATCTTGTCCGGATGGATCTTCATGGTCAGCAGACGCGGCGCGTATTCGCTCAGCTCGGCGCGGGCGGTCGTGATCGCCTTGCCCATCTCGCCGAGGATATGCATGCGGCCGGTCTTCGCCTGGGCCAGGGCGACCTTCATGATCTCCTCGGTGATGCCCTGGATCTTGATGTCCATCTGCAGCGCGGTGATGCCCTGCTCGCTGCCGGCGACCTTGAAGTCCATGTCGCCGAGGTGGTCTTCATCGCCAAGGATGTCGGAGAGCACGACGAACGCGTTGTCTTCTTTCACCAGACCCATCGCGATGCCCGCGACCGGGCGCTTCACCGGCACGCCGGCGTCCATCAATGCGAGCGAGGAGCCGCAGACCGAGGCCATCGACGAAGAGCCGTTCGACTCGGTGATTTCAGACACCACGCGCACGGTGTAGGGAAACGCTTCGATCGTCGGCATCATCGCCAACACGCCGCGCTTGGCGAGGCGGCCATGGCCGATTTCGCGGCGCTTGGGCGCGCCGAAACGGCCGGTCTCGCCCACCGAATACGGCGGGAAGTTGTAATGGAACAGGAAATTCTCTTTGTACTCGCCGCCGACATCGTCGATGATCTGGCCATCGCGCGCGGTGCCCAGCGTGGTCACCACCAGCGCTTGGGTTTCACCGCGAGTGAACAACGCCGACCCGTGCACGCGCGGCAATACGCCGACCTTGCAGATGATCGGGCGGATATCGTCGAGCTTGCGGCCGTCGATGCGGATCTTGGTGTTCAGCACCGAATCGCGCATGGTGCGGTATTCGAGTTCGCCGAATTCCTTGGCCGCTTCGCCCGCGCTCCAACCGTTGTTTTCGATCAGGCCGGCCAATCCTTCGAGCGTTTCCTTTTTCAGCGCGGAGATCGAATCGCGACGCTGCAGCTTGTCGCGAATCTGGAAGGCGTCGGCAAGGCGGCCGCCGATGACGCCCTTCAACGCGCCGATGAGAGCTTCGTTCTTGGCGGGCGCCTGCCAATCCCACTTGGCATTGCCCGCTTCGGCGACCAGCGCGTTGATCGCGTCGATCACCACCTGCTGTTGCTGGTGTCCGAACATGACCGCGCCGAGCATGACGTCTTCCGACAGTTCCTTGGCCTCGGATTCGACCATCAGCACGGCGTCGCGGGTGCCGGCGACGACCAGTTCGAGATCGGATTCCTTCAGCTCGCTCATCGTCGGGTTGAGGATGTACTGGCCATCCTTATAGCCGACCTTGGCGGCGCCGATCGGACCCTGGAACGGAGCGCCGGTCAGGGCCAGCGCAGCGGAGGCGCCGATCATCGCCGGAATGTCGCCTTCCACTTCCGGATTCAGCGACATCAGGGTCGCGATGATCTGGATTTCGTTGCGGAATTCTTCGGGGAACAGCGGACGGATCGGGCGATCGATCAGTCGGCAAATCAGTGTTTCCTTCTCGGTCGGACGCCCTTCGCGCTTGAAAAAGCCGCCGGGGATACGGCCGCCAGCATAGAATTTTTCCTGGTAATCGACGGTCAGGGGGAAGAAGTCCTGGCCCTCGCGCGCGCTCTTGGCGGCGGCTGCGGTCAGCAGCGCCACGGTACCGGCGGTTGGCACCCGCGCGGCGCCGCCGGCCTGGCGGGCGATTTCGCCGGTTTCAAGAACTACTTCATGCCGGCCGTACTGGAAGCGCTTGGTCGTCTTTGCCACGTTGTCATTCCTTCAATCTTGTCGTTGAACCGCGAGGGGCCCCTGCCCCATGCGGGCGGCCGCGGTGCGCGGCCCGAGTCTTGCAACGGAGGTTGCTACGGGTTGTTAAGGTCACGCTGGCGGGCCCAAATCGGCCCAAAACAAAGCCGCGGCGCATTGCTGCGCCGCGGCGGGTCTGTTGATCAACGGCGCAGACCGAGTTTCTCGATCAGGGCCTTGTAGCGCTCCGCGTCTTTGCGGTGCAGATAGTCGAGCAGGCTGCGACGACGGTTGACCATCTTCAGCAGGCCGCGACGGCTGTGATGATCCTGCTTGTGCGCTTTGAAATGTTCGGTGAGCTGGGAGATACGCGCGGAGAGCAGCGCGACCTGGACTTCCGGGGAACCGGTATCGCTGGCGCTGCGCTTGTGCGCATCGATAATCTTGCTGGAATCGATCGACATGATGGCCTCGTGACGCGAGATCGGCAGGAACAGCGCTCTGTGCGCCGCACCGCTCAATCCGCCTGAATGGGAGATTCAAAAGGAAGCTGCCCGGATGTCGTTTGAAAAACCAGTCCGGACAGCAGCGGAATTGTAGTTCGGCGAGCCTTTGCAAACAAGGCCTTAACACTCGTTTGCGCCATCGACTGACCTTGACCGAAGACTCCGTCGCCTCATTCAGTCTCGCCGTCCGGCGTCTGTTCGACTGTCGCGGGGGTCTGACGGGCGCGCAGCGCCTGCGCCATCCCGTCTAGCTTGCCGCTGAGCGCCAGACGCCAGCCCTGCGAGGTCTGATGGACAGTCACCACCTCAAGCTGCGTCATGCCGATGCCCATCGCGGAGGCTGTCGTACGTGTCACCAGATGAATCCGATCCTGCCCCTCTGCGACGCCGCCGAGGATGTCCTGGCGTTCAAGCTTCGCACCGGAACGCTGCATCACGGTGCGCATGAAACGACCGAGGAATTCGGCGTCCGACATGGCTTTGACCACGTCGGCGGTCGCTTCTTCACCGAGCAGCATCGTCGCCATGGCTTCACCGCCGCCCGCTTCCATCAGAGGCGCCATCATCTCGCGGAATTGGCGCAGCGCCGCGGGATCAAACAGTTCAGCCGCCTGTTCCCACTGCCCAGCCTGCATCCTGGCATAGGCTTCGCCGGCCACCTGCTCGGGGGATGCGTCCTTACCCAACTCGGCAGCGCGCAGCGGCGGCGTTTGCGCACAGAACGCCAGAACCAGAATCACGGCGAACACAAGCAGACGCGACATCATAGGATCGAACTCCTTCGGATATTCAGGAAATGAGGGGGACGCCGCGGACGAAGACCCTCTGCGGCGATAAGCAACCGCCGTCATCGATCCGCGCCAGACCACAGGCCAAACCGTCGGCATCGAACACGGCGCAAGCGCCTGTGTCCGATTGATGCGAAGACAGGCGCAGCCGTTGACCGGACCGGAAGCGCTGGGCCGCCTCCGCGCTCAAATCGACCCGGCGATACCCGACCAGCCCGGTTTCCAGGGGCAGCAGACAAGCTTCCAGACTTCGCTGGTCGCGCTCGGCCAGCGCCTGCAGAGATCCCAAGGTCCACATCCTCGGGTCGCGGAAAGGATCGACCCACAATCGACGCAGCTCGGCGACATGCGCGCCACATCCCAGCGCTTCGCCGAGATCTCGCACCAGACTGCGGACATAGGTTCCGGATCCGCACTCGACATGCAGACGCAACAACGGCGGTGCGCCGTTGTCGAGCAGACCGTCGAGCAGATCGGCGGCGGATTGCAGTTCGAAGGCATGCACGTCGACATCGCGCGGTTCGACTTCGATCGCTTCACCGCGCCGAGCTTTGGCATACAGCGGCTCGCCGCCGCGCTTGAGCGCGGAATAAATCGGCGGGCGCTGCGCGATTCTGCCGGTCAATCCGCGCAAAGCGGCATCGAGCGTGCCGATATCCAACGGCGGCACCGGGCGTTCACGCAGGGGGACGCCTTCCGCATCATCGGTATCGGTGACCACACCGAGCCGCGCGACGGTGTCGTAAGCCTTGCGCGCGCCGAGCAGACTACCGGCGATCTTGGTGGCCTCGCCGAAACAGATCGGCAACAGACCGGTCGCGAGCGGATCAAGGCTGCCGGTGTGTCCCGCCTTCTCGGCGCGGAACAGTTGACGCGCGCGCTGCAATGCCTGGTTCGAACTCAATCCCTGCGGTTTGTCGAGCAGCAGAATGCCGTCGATCTTGCGGAAAGATGTGTTCGAGCCGCGTGCCATCGGAGGATGATATGCCCTATCCGGAGGATTCTGTAGGGCAGGCCCTGGCCCGCCATCCCGGCGAAACAGTTTCCGCCAATGATGATGCAACGATCTCGACAACATGACCGTCATCGGATCGGCGCGATGATGCGGTTTCTCGCGCATCGGACACGCGATGATCGCAACAATTCCAGCGGACACGACCATCGCAGCGAAGACTCGACGCTGCCCCCACGGCCACTCTGGTTTCAGGAATTGAACCGATAACGATCGGGAAAGCTACGGCGAGCGCCGTGTCGATCGCTGCGTCGACTGCGATCGCGGCTGGAGCAGCCCGGCCGATCGCGACGGCGGTCAGACCGCCCTACGAATCCGAATTCAACTCGCGCAACAGCGCATCGATGCGTTCGCCGCGGTCCACCGAATCGTCGTAATGGAAATGCAGTTCCGGGGTATGACGCATACGCACGGCATGCGCCAGTTCGCGGCGGATCTCCGGCGCCAGCTCGGTCAGACCTTTCAGGGCCTCTTGCGCCCGCGTCGCCTGCAATGCGGTCACGAAGACCTTGGCGTGAGCGAAATCGCGGGTGATCTCGACATCGGACACGCTGACCGAAGGCAGGCCGTGCTCGCGCACGGCCTGATGAACCAATGTGCCAAGCTCGCGGCGCAGCTGCGCCGCGACGCGATCGGTGCGATGGAAAGACTTCTGCGGCATCAGCGGGTGCGCTGCACTTAGAGGGTGCGTTGCACTTCGATACGTTCGAAGCACTCGATCTGGTCGCCCGGCTTGACGTCGTTGTAGGCCTTCACGCCGATACCGCACTCGGTACCGTTGCGCACTTCCTCGACGTTCTCCTTGAACCGGCGCAACGATTCGAGTTCGCCCTCGAAGATGACCGTATTGTCGCGCAGGACACGGATCGGTTTGTGGCGTTTGACCACGCCCGCGATCACCATACAACCTGCGATCGCACCGAACTTCGAACTACGGAATACGTCGCGGACCTCGGCCGTGCCGATGATTTCTTCGCGAACCTCCTTGCCGAGCAGACCCGAAGCCACCTGCTTCACCTGGTCAATCACGTCGTAGATGATCGAGAAATAGCGCAGATCGAGGTTATTGGCGTCGATGACCTTGCGCGCAGACGCATCGGCGCGGACGTTGAAGCCGATGATCGTAGCCTTGGCCGCCAACGCCGAATTGGCGTCGGATTCGGTGATGCCGCCTACGCCGGACACGATCAGGTTGACCCGGATCTGGTCGTTGGACAGGCTGGTGAGCGCCTGCCGCAGGGCTTCGGCCGACCCCTGCACATCGGCCTTCACCACCAGATTGAGGGTCTGCTGCGCCTCGCCCTGGCCCATCTGGGCCATGATGTCTTCCATGCGGTTGCCGGCCGACTGCACCAGGCGCCACTCGCGGCGTTTCGCTTCACGCTGCTGGGCCACGTCTTTGGCCAGACGCTCGTCGGCGACCACCACGAAATCGTCGCCCGCATCGGGCACGCCGGACAGGCCAAGCACCTGCACCGGGATCGACGGGCCTGCGCTGTCGACCTGACTGCCGGTCTCGTCGAACAAGGCGCGAACGCGACCGTATTGCACGCCGCAAACCAGATAATCGCCCTTGAGCAGGCGCCCTTCCTGCACCAGCACTGTCGCCACCGGGCCCCTGCCTTTGTCGAGCGCGGACTCGATGACCATGCCGCTCGCGCGGCCTTCATCCACCGCGCGCAGTTCCAGCACTTCGGCCTGGAGCAGGATCGCATCGAGCAGATCGTCGATGCGCTGCCCGGTCTTGGCGGACACCTCGATGAACTGGGTTTCGCCACCGAATTCCTCGGCGACCACGTCGTGGGCCAACAGGTCGTTCTTGACCCGGAGCGAATCTGCGCCGGACTTGTCGATCTTGTTGACCGCCACGATCAAAGGCACGCCAGCGGCCTTCGCATGCTGTACGGCCTCCACCGTCTGCGGCATCACGCCATCGTCGGCCGCGACCACCAACACGACGATATCGGTCAATTTGGCGCCGCGCGCGCGCATTGCCGTGAACGCGGCATGGCCCGGCGTGTCGAGGAAGCTGATCACGCCCTTGGGCGTTTCCACGTGATAGGCGCCGATATGCTGGGTGATGCCGCCCGCCTCGCCCGAGACGACGTTGGTCTTGCGCAGCGCGTCGAGAAGCGAGGTCTTGCCGTGGTCGACGTGGCCCATGATCGTGACGACCGGCGGACGCAGACGCTTCTCGCCGTGCTGCAGCTCGATGTGAGCCAGCAATTCGGTTTCGGCGTCGTCACTCTCCGCCCGTATGGCCTTGTGACCGAGTTCCTCGGTGACCAGCACC
>SSEV01000226.1 GCA_008015095.1 Lysobacteraceae bacterium
ATCCAGGATCACCAGATCCACACCCTGCGTAGCCAATGCCGCTAGCCCGGTCTCGCCGTTGACGGCCTGATGCACCGCGTAGCCCTGCGCACGCAGGCTGATGTCCAGAAACTTGCGGATCTGGGGTTCGTCGTCGATGACCAGAATGCTGGGCGAAAGTGTGGTCATGCGGTACGGCTAATTCGAAATGGGTGCAGGCTGCAGTCTGGGCAGGGTAATCCGGATCGTCGTGCCGTGACCAAGTCCCCCCGGCAGGGCTTCGACGCTGCCGCCGTGAGCGCCGATCATGCCCTGACAGATGGTCAGGCCCAGGCCTGTGCCTTCGCGTCCGCGGTCGCCACGCTCCACGCTGTAGAACATGTCGAAGATGCGCTTGCGTTCGTCTTCCGGAATACCCGGACCGCTGTCGGTGACGTCGATCCGCAGCGCTCCGCTGTCGTCGTTCATCGCTTCGATCGCAACGGGTGCTTCTGGGGGAGAAAACTTCGCTGCGTTTTCGATCACATTGAACAGCGCCTGCTCCACCAGCGCCGGATGCACCCACAGCGGCGCCAGGTTGTCGGCGATCCGCAGCTCGCAGTGCGCCTTGGGGTGATAGCGCTTCAGTCGGGCCACGGCCGAGCCGATCAATTCGTTCACGCCGATCCAATCGCGATTGAGTGACAGGCCGCCATGTCCCAGGCGCGTCATGTCGAGCAGATTCTGGATGTAGCGGTCCAGACGCTCGCCTTCGATGCGAATGGTATCGAGCAGATCGGCACGGTCTTTCGCGTCCATCTGCGCACCGTAGTGTTCGAGACTGGACGCCGAGCCGATGATCGAGGCCAGCGGCGAGCGCAGGTCGTGCGAGACCGAGGACAGCAGCGCCGAGCGCAGACGTTCGGTTTCGCCGGCCACGCGCGCGTCCTCCAGATCGGATACCAATTGCGTACGCAGTACCGCCTGGGCGATATCGCCGATCATCGCCTCGGCCAGACGGCGCTGTTCGGACGTCAAGCGCGTCGCGCCGGCCACGAAGCGCAGGCCGACCACGCCCAGCGTGCGTGCGTTGCCCAGCAGAGGCAGGAACCACCAGTCCACGCTGGACAGCGTGTCGGTGTAGCGGCCTGCAGCCTGTCCATGCTTCAAGGCCCAGTCCGCCGCCGAGCGGGCTTTCTGGTCGATGCCGGTTTCAGCGTCCGCTAACAGCAGATCCTGGCCCAGATGCACACAGACATCGGCATCAAGTGCGCGTCGCAGCGCCACCCGTGCGGCCTGCACGACCTGCTGCGGATCGGCAGCACTGGCCAGATCGCGGCCCAGCGACTGCAGCGCGGTCGCGTGCGCGTTCGATGCACGCAGCGCGATCACCTGCGACCGCAGTTTCGCGGCCATCCGGCCGGCCAGCAGCGCCGCGCCCAGGAACAGCAACACAGTCGTCACCCCGCGCTGTGCGCTGATGTAGAACCTAAAACGCGGCGGGATGAAGAAGAAGTTGTAAGCCAGGAAGCAAAGCACCGCGGCCAGCACCGCCGCAGCCATACGCGTACGGGTGGCGACGATCAGCACCGCGACGATGAAGACCATCGACAAGTCGGTCAGTCCGAGCCAGCGCTCGGCGATGCCGGCCACCACCACCGCCAGCGCCGAACACAGCACGGCGAAGCCCATATCGCCGGCACGCAGCGTGTCGCGGGTGTCGCCGAACCAACGTCGCGCCTGCGCGCGCGCCTCCGGCGAGCTGACGATGGTCAGTTCGTAGTGCGCGCCGCGCTGCAGAAGTTGTTGTGTGATGGTGCGGTTGAGCATGCGCGCCAACGGACGCTCGCGGGTGCGGCCGACTATGATCGCCGACGCGCCGATGCGCGAGGCGTGATCGAGCAGCGCGTCCACCACATTCGAACCGTGCAGCAACTCCGCGCTGCCGCCGAGCCGTCGCGCCAGCGCGAACGCGCACTCGATTTCCTGCTGCGCCTCGGGACGGGATTCGCCTATCTGCACGCTGACCACCGTCCAGGGCGCATCGCGGCGCTCGGCGATGCGGCGTCCGATGCGCACCAAGTATTCCGACTGACCACGGCCGTCGATCGCGACCAGCACCTGACGACGTAGATTCAGCGCGGGGCCACCCAGCGCGGTGCGGGTCTCGCGCAGATCGCTGTCCACGCGATCCGCCGCAGTCTGCATCGCCAGCTCGCGCAGCGCGGCGAGATTCGCCGGTACGAAAAAAGACTGCAGTGCCTGCGCCGCATGCTCGGGCAGGTACACCTTGCCTTGATTCAGGCGTTCGATCAGCTCACCCGGCGGGAGGTCAACCAGCACGATATCGCGCAGCCGGTCGAACACCGAGTCCGGCACCGTTTCGCTGACCCGCACGCCGGTAATGCGATGCACGACATCGTTGAGGCTTTCGAGGTGCTGGATGTTGATCGTGGTGTAGACATCGATGCCGGCATCCAGCAGTTCCATCACGTCCTGCCAGCGCCGTTCATGACGGCTGCCGGGCACGTTGCGATGCGCCAGTTCGTCCACCAGAGCGACCTGCGGCCTGCGCGCCAGCAGCGCGTCGAGATCCATTTCCTCAAGCGTTCGGTCGCGGTAGGCCACGCGTCGGCGCGGCAAAAGCTCCAGATCCTCCAGCATCGCCGCGGTATCGGCGCGGCCGTGGGTCTCCACCAGGCCGATCGCGACATCGATGCCGCGTCGCTTCAGCTCGCGTGCGCGAGTAAGCATCGCATAGGTCTTGCCCACGCCGGGTGCGGCACCAAGGAATACCGTCAGCCGTCCGCCGCTCTGGCGTTTGATCTCGCCGATCAGAGCATCGGCCTGCTGTTGACGCTGCGCTGCGCTGCGGAGGTCGTTCATGGGGTCATTGTTGCGCGGGCGTCACGGAAGCGCATCCAGTGCCAGATTGAGCTCGACCACGTTGACCCGCGGTTGGCCGAGCAAACCAAACAGCGGCGCTTCGGTCGTGCGTTCGACCAGCGCGGCGACCGCGGCGGCGGTGAGACCGCGAGCATCGGCGACGCGTGCGACCTGCACTTGCGCAGCGGCCGGCGAGATATGTGGATCGAGGCCGCTGCCGGAGCGGGTCGCAAGATCGGCTGGCACTTGCGAAGGCGCGATGCCTTCGCGGGCTGCGACCGCAGTGATCTGCGCATCGATGGTCTTGATGAGATCGGGATTGGTCAGCGACTGGTTGCTCCCGGCGGCCGCCATCGGGTCGTAGTTCGCGGCCGACGGCCGCGGATGAAAATAGCGCGCATCTGCGAACGGCTGGGCGACCCAGCGCGACGCGACCGGTTTGCCGTCTCGCAACAGAATGCTCCCGGCCGCCTGATGCGGGAAAAGCAACGATCCGAGCGAAGCGACGCTGGCCGAATACAGAAAGCCACAACCGAGCAGGGCGACGGCGGCCATCGTCAGCGCCGGGCGCCAGGCGCCGCGGGCAATCAGCGGAGGCGAAGAAGACGTTTGCATGTCAGGCTCCGAATGCGGACAGCAGCAGATCGATCAGTTTGATCGCGACGAACGGCAGCAGCATGCCGCCGACGCCGTACAGAAGCATGTTTCTGCGCAACAGCGATACCGCAGTGGCCGGACGGAAACGCACGCCCTTGAGCGCCAGCGGAATCAGCGCCGGAATGATCAGTGCATTGAAGATCAGCGCCGCCAGCACCGCATTGTGCGGGCTGGACAGCTGCATCACGTTCAGCGCGGCCATGGATGGAATGGCCGCGGCGAACATCGCAGGCAGGATCGCGAAATATTTCGACACGTCGTTCGCCAGCGAGAATGTGGTCAGCGCACCACGGGTGATGAGCTGCTGCTTGCCGACTTCCACCACGGCGAGCAGTTTCGCGGGGTCGTTGTCCAGATCGACCATGTTGCCGGCTTCCTTCGCCGCCTGGGTGCCGGAATTCATCGCCAGGCCAACATCGGCCTGCGCCAGTGCAGGAGCATCGTTGGTGCCATCGCCGACCATCGCCACCAACCGACCCTGCGCCTGCTCGTCGCGGATGCGTGTGAGCTTGTCTTCCGGCCGCGCCTCGGCGATGTAATCGTCGACGCCGGCTTCTGCCGCGATGGCGGCGGCGGTGAGCGGGTTGTCGCCAGTGATCATGACCGTGCGGATGCCCATCTCGCGTAACCGTGCGAAACGCTCTTTCACACCGTGCTTCACCACGTCCGACAGTTCGATCACGCCGAGCACGAACGCGCCCTCCGCCACGACCAGCGGCGTGGCGCCGCCGCGGGCGATCTGCTCGATACGCGCACCGAGTTCCGCCGGGACGCTGCCACCGAGCGCCTGTACGTGGCGCGCAATGGCGTCGCCGGCGCCTTTGCGGATGCTGCGCGCCAACGTGCCTTCGCCAGCGGGCAGATCCACCCCGGACATCCGCGTCTGCGCGCTGAACTGCAAGAAGTGCGCGCGTTCCGGGTCGACCAGGGTTGCGCCCTGCGCCACCGCCAACTTCACCACCGATTTTCCCTCCGGCGTGGGGTCCGCCAGCGACGCCAGCATCGCCGCATCGCGCAACTGCTCCACTGAAATGCCGCTGACTGCGTAGAAACGAGTCGCCTGACGGTCGCCGTGGGTGATCGTACCGGTCTTGTCGAGCAGCAAAACGTCGACATCGCCGGCGATCTCGACCGCCTTGCCGGATTTCGCCAGCACATTGGCGGACAGTGCGCGGTTCATGCCGGCTATACCGATCGCCGGCAGCAGGCCGCCGATGGTGGTCGGGATCAGGCACACCAACAGCGCGATCAACAGCAGCGGATCGAGTCTCGCGCCGACGAAACCGGCGATGAAAGGCAGGGTGGCGACCACGATCAGGAACGTCAGCGTCATCGCCGCAAGCAGCATCGTCAGTGCTATTTCGTTCGGCGTCTTCTGACGATTTGCGCCTTCCACCAGCGCGATCATGCGGTCGAGGAAGCTGCCGCCTGGCTCGGCGCTGATCTCGATCACGATCTCGTCGGACAGCACCTTGGTGCCGTCGATCACGCTGCTGCGATCGGTACCGGCTTCGCGCAGCACCGGCGCGGATTCGCCGGTGACGGCGGCTTCGTTGACCGTGGCCAGACCTTTGATGATTTCGCCGTCGGCGGGCACCAGTTCGCCCTCCGAAACGATCACGCGGTCGCCTCTGCGCAGTTGCGACGCGGGAATGCGGGTTTCGCGACCCTGCTCGTCGAGTTTGCGCGCGACCAGATCCTTGCGTGCTGCGCGCAACGCCGCCGCCTGACCGCGCCCCCGTGCTTCGGCGACCGCTTCGGCGAAATTGCCGAACAGCACCGTCACCAGCAGGATGACAGTGACCGCCAGACCGAAGCCTAGCGGCGCATGGCCGGTCGCAGTGATCAGCGCTGCGATGACAGTGCCCAGCAGCACGATCGCCATGACCGGGCTTTTGATCGCGTGCCGCGGCGCGAGCTTGCGCACGGCTTCGCGGCACGCATGGCGAACACCGGCGCGGTCGAGACCGGCGATGGTGGCACGGCGCTGCGTGCCGAGATGGATGGAGGAATTCATACGGATCTCCAGCGCCTGTTCAGAGCGAGATGAGTTGCAGGTGGTCGGCGATCGGGCCGAGCACCAGTGCAGGCAGGAATTGCAGGACGGTCAGGATGACGATGATCGAGACCAGGGTGAGCGCGAAGGTCGGTGTTTCGATGTGCAGCGTGCCGGCGCTCTCCGGCGCGACACGCTTTTTCGCCAGCAGACCGGCGACCATCAGTGGTACCAGCAGTGCCGGGAAGCGTCCGAGCGCCAGCACGATGGCGGCGGTCGTGTTCCACCAGATGGTGTTGTCGCCGAGCCCCTCGAAGCCGGAACCGTTGTTCGCGAACGCCGACGCGTACTCATAGAACACCTGCGAAATACCGTGGAAGCCTGGGTTGGAGTTGCCGGTGAGCGCGGGCATCGCCAGCGTCGCCGCAGTGAAACCGAGCAGCGCGAGCGGCTGCAGCAGGATCAGCAGCGCGAGCAGTCGTACTTCCGGCGCTTCGATCTTGCGGCCGAACAATTCCGGCGTGCGACCGGTCATCAGGCCAGCGAGGAAGACCGCCAGCAGCAGGTAGACGATGAACTGCAACATGCCGCAGCCGATGCCGCCCCAGATCGAATTCACCAGCATGTTGGCGATCTGTACACCGCCAGTGAGCGGCGCCATTGAGTCGTGCATCGCGTTGACGGAACCGTTCGAGGTCTGGGTGGTCACTGCGCTCCACAGCGCCGATGCCGCGACGCCGTTGCGGACTTCCTTGCCTTCCATCACCGCGACATGCGTACCGTTCGTGGTTTCGGTAAGCATCGCAGCGCCGGTCAACAGCAGCGACATCCCCAGCATCGTGGCGACGACGAAGGTGCCGAATGTCCGCCTGCCGGTGAACGGCCCGACCATGAAGGCGATCGCGACCGGGATGAGGATGATCGCGAGCGTCTGCAGAAGGTTGGAGAACGGCGTCGGATTTTCCAGTGCCACCGCGCTGTTCGGCCCGTACCAGCCGCCACCGTTGGTGCCCAACTGCTTCACCGCGACCATCGGCGCGACCGGGCCGACCGGGATGTGCTGCGTCGCCATTCCGGCGCTGGCATCGATCGGCGCGACATCGGCGCCGCGCGCGAGCGTGGACGGCACGCCCTGTGACGCCAAGAGCAGCGTCCACAACAAGCACAGGGGCAACAGGATGCGCAGCGTGGCACGCGTGATATCGACCCAGAAATTGCCGACATCGCGCTCTTGACCTTCGATGCCGGTGCCTTCGCGCGCATCGCCGGTCGACGGCATCGCTTCGCGTCCGCCGAACAGCCCGCGCAGCGTCGCGACGAGCACGGCAAGACCGAACATCGGCGTGATCACCTGCAGACCGACGATCCCGATCATCTGCGACAGATACGACAGCTGGGCCTGTCCGGAGTAATGCTGCTGATTGGTGTTCGTGAGAAACGACACCATGGTGTGCAGCGCGAGATCCCACTTCATGCCCGGCACGCCATCCGGATTGAGCGGCAGCACGCCCTGGGCCATGAACAGCCCCCAAACCATGATGCCCAGCACCAGATTCGCGAGCAGGAAATTCCCGGCGTAGCCGCGCCAGCTCATGCCGCCCTGGGCTGTCGGGCCCAGCATCCGGTAGAGCGTGCGTTCCACCGGCGCGAACAAGCGGTCGCCGGGGGCCGAATCGCCGCGCATCACCCGTGCCATATAACGGCCCAGCGGCCAGCCGATCGCAACGGCCAGCGCCATCGTCAATACGAATTCGATCATGTCGGCAATCTCAGAAATCTTCGGGTTTCAGAATCACGTACAACAGGTATGCGGCCGCCACACAGACGGAAATCACGCACACGGCGATCAGCCAATTCGACATGGGAATGTCCTCGTGAAATCAATCGGTACGCTGCCGCAACTAAGGTGCCAAGACCCTCGTCGAAGGGTCGCAACGCTGCCACGGCCATGCGTTTTCCGACATCCACCGAACAGATCCCGGGCTGTAGATTCCCGGAACATCCAAGGGTGAAAATCGGAAATCATCGGTTGGCCTCAGAAGGTTGATTCATTGCGCAACTCCATCCGCAATGCTGAGAATTGCAAGTGCGCAGTGTTGGACCTCTCCCGATAAAGGCGCTATACAGAGGCCAGTGCTTCGGCGTATTTTTTGCGTAAATTATTCGCTGGCCGCAGCGCTGAAACGGCTCACGCGAAGCAAATCGACAGCCACGCGCACAGGCAAGAACCGCTTTGCGCTGAACGCCCGAACGTGATGCGTTCCGCCCGGAATTCCCAACCGAAGAAATGCCCGGAGAGAATCATGGCGCGGGCTGGGCGAAGACTTCCGTTTGAGCAGCACATGCCGCGCAGGAGACGGCACACCGGCCAGGGATGGACGGCCGCGCGTGCTGGAGCAAGGATTGTTGTGCCATGGACGGCAACGACGATGCCGCAA
>SSEV01000218.1 GCA_008015095.1 Lysobacteraceae bacterium
CGCGGCCAGCGGTGGGGTGTGGAAGTCCACCGATGGCGGCACCACCTTCCGCCCGAAATTCGACAAGCAACCGGTGCAGTCGATCGGCGCGATCGCGTTGAGCCCGAGTAATCCCGACGACGTCTGGGTCGGCACGGGCG
Organism: Lysobacteraceae bacterium; assembly: GCA_008015095.1. Taxonomy (GTDB): domain Bacteria; phylum Pseudomonadota; class Gammaproteobacteria; order Xanthomonadales; family Xanthomonadaceae; genus Lysobacter_I. Next base: position 141 of record SSEV01000218.1, read on the forward strand.
AAGCCTGGACCCGCAACTCGGTCTCGATCGGCGATGGCGTCTACCGCTCCACCGATGGCGGCGAGAGCTGGAAGCACATCGGCCTGCCAAATTCGGAACGCATCGTCAAAATCACGCTCGATCCGCGCAACGCTGACAGCGCGCTGGTCTGTGTGACCGGCCGCTTGTGGAGCGATTCGAACGACCGTGGCGTATATCGCACCACCGACGGCGGCAAGACCTGGAGCCTGGCGCTCAAAGGCGGCAATTCTTCCACCGGCTGCGGCGGCATGAGCATGGATGCGAAGAATCCCGACGTGGTCTTCGCGTCGTTGTGGGATTTCCGGCGCAAGGGCTGGACGTTCCGTTCTGGCGGCGACGGCCCCGATGCGTCCAGCGGCAGCGGTTTGTATCGTTCCGCCGACGGCGGCAAGACCTGGAAGGAGATCACCAGCGGCGGCTTACCGCCCAAACCCTTTGGGCGGATCGCGGTGGCGGTGGCGCCTTCGGATTCCAACATCGTCTATGCCTTCGTCGAAAGCGAAAAAGGCGCACTGTACCGCTCCGCCGACGGCGGCAAGCATTGGGAGCGCCGCGACGACAGCAGGATGATGGTCTGGCGGCCGTTCTATTTCGCCAATCTCATCGTCGACCCGAGCAACCCGGATCGCCTGTTCAAGACCAACCTCAACTTGATCCAGAGCCTGGATGGCGGCAAAACTTTCTCGCCGACCGGCAACGCGCATGCCGATTTCCACGACGTATGGATCGACCCGCAAGATCCGAAGACCGTGCTTGCCGGTGACGACGGCGGGTTGTGGTTCTCCAAAGACGGCGCGGAGCGCTGGTGGAAGGCGCACAACCTGCCGATTTCGCAGTTCTACCACGTCAGCGTCGACGACAAGGATCCGTATCAGGTCTACGGCGGTCTGCAGGACAACAGCTCCTGGGTCGGCGATTCGTCTTACCCCGGCGGCGTCACCAACCAGCGCTGGGAGAACATGTACGGCGGCGATGGTTTCTGGATGTTCGCCGATCCCGCCGATCCGGATTACCTCTACGCCGAATCGCAGGGCGGCAATATCGGCCGCGTGCATCGACGCACCCGCGAGACCCGAGACATCCAGCCGCGTGCGAACGACGGCGAGAAGTTGCGTTGGAACTGGAACACGCCGATCCATCTCTCGCCGAACGAGAAAGGCACGCTCTATATCGGCGCGCAATATCTGTTCCGTACGCGCGACCAGGGCCAGCACTGGGAACGCATTTCGCCGGACCTGACCACCAACGATCCGAAAAAACAGCAGCAGGAACAGTCCGGCGGCATCACCGTCGACAACTCCGCCGCCGAAATGCACACCACTATCTACTCCATCAGCGAATCGCCGCGCGATGGCAAGGTGATCTGGGTCGGCACCGACGACGGCAATGTCCAGGTCACCCGCGACGGCGGCAAGACCTGGAAGAACGTGGTCGGCGGCGCCAAGGTTCCGGTGAATTCCTGGGTGTCCTATATCGATGCCGGTCGCCACGACCCCGGCACCGCTTATGTCGCCTTCGATCGCCACACCTACGGCGAGATGGGACCGATGTTCTACAAAGTCAGCGACTACGGCGCGAAATGGACGCCGCTGGCGACGCCGCAACAAGCGAAGGGCATACGCGGCTATGCGCACGTGTTGCGCGAAGATCCGGTCAAGCCGGGCCTGCTCTACGCCGGCACCGAATTCGGCCTGTGGATCTCGCTCGACGACGGCGCGAGCTGGGCGCAGTTCAAGGGCGGCGATTTTCCGGCGGTCGCGGTGCGCGATCTGGCGATCCAGCCGCGCGATCATGATCTGGTGCTCGCCACCCACGGTCGCGGCATCTGGATCATCGACGATCTGACTCCCTTGCGCGCGCTCAACGACGCGATGCTGCAGCAGGAGGCCGCATTCCTGCCTTCACGTCCGCAGCAACAGCGCGTGAACGCCTTCGGCGGTTGGTCGGAAGGAGACGCCAGCTATGCCGGTCAGAGCGCGTCGAACGACGTGATCATCACCTACTATCAGAAGACCCGGCATCTGTTCGGACCGCTGAAACTCGAAGTGCTCGATGGCGATGGCAAGGTCGTCGACACGCTGCCGGCCAGCAAACGCCGTGGCCTCAACCGCGTGAGTTGGTCGATGAACGTCAAACCCCCGGTCGTGCCTCCAGCGGCGTCGATCGCCTTCAACAGCATTCGCGGCCCGCGCGTGCCGCCGGGCGTCTACACCATCCGTATGACCAAGGGCGAGCGCGTCTACGAAGACAAGGTCACGGTCGGTCTCGACCGTCGCGCCGCTTTCAGCGTGGCCGACCGCAAGGCCAATTTCGACGCGACGATGCGCGTGCACGCCATGTTCGGCCGGATGAGCGCCCTGGTCGCGAAGATCCAAGCCGTCCGCGGCCATGCCGACGCCGTCGGCGGCAAATTGCCGGAGAACGATCCGTTGCGCACGCAGTTGGCCACGCTGTCGGCACGCGCCGATACGCTACGCAAAGAAATCGTCGCGACCAAGGAAGGCGGCGCGATCACCGGCGAAGAACGGCTGCGCGAACACATGGACAATCTCTACGGAGGCCTGATCGGCTACGAAGGCAAGCCTGCCGACACGCTTCTCGCCTACACCGACGTGCTGCAACGCAAACTCGAACGGCTCGAAACGGATTTCAATACGTTGCGCGACGGCGACGTAGCCAAAGCGAACGAAGCGCTGAAAGCCAAGGGCCTGCCGGAAATCCGTCTACCCGAACGCGCGCCGACCGCGTGGCAGTACTCCGGCCAGCCGGACGCGCTGTCGGCGCATGGGCGACGCAAAGCGGGAAAACTCCTGAAATAAATCGCGCCCGCGCATCGCGGCGCAATACGGCATGACGTTATGCACGATGAAGGCGCCGCAAGGCGCCTTCATCGAGATGCGCTGCGAACGAATCCGGCGATGCCGGACTCGCGACAGGCATGTACGCAGGGCGGATAGGCGCTGCGCTTTTTCAGACCTGCGCGCCGCGAAACGGCTCAGTTTCCGGCTGCGGGCGACGCAGGCTTGGCGTTCTTCACATGCGCCTCCAACCATGCGTCGGTTTCGGCCAGCATGTGCAGGATCGACTCGCGCGCGCGGTAGCCGTGGCTTTCCTTGGGCAGCATCACCAGACGCGCAGGGCCGCCGAGGCCTTTGATCGCGGCGAACATCCGCTCGCTCTGGATCGGGAAGGTGCCCGAATTGTTGTCGTCTTCTCCATGGATCAGCAGCAGCGGATCTTTGATTTTGTCGGCGTAGTTGAACGGCGACATGGTCTGATAAGTGTCGCGCGCGGCCCAGTAGTTGCGCTCTTCGGCCTGGAAACCGAACGGCGTCAAGGTGCGGTTGTAAGCGCCGCTGCGCGCGACGCCGGCTCTGAACAGGCGGGTATGCGCCAGCAGGTTCGCGGTCATAAACGCACCGTAGGAATGGCCGCCGATGGCGATGCGATGGCGGTCGGCCACGCCGCGACGCACCATTTCGTCGATCGCGGCCTCGGCGCTGGCGATCAGTTGCGGCAGATAGGTGTCGTTCGGCTCTTTCTCGCCCTCGCCCACGATCGGCATCGTCGGATCATCCAGCACCGCGTAGCCGCGCGCCAGGAACGGGTGCGGGCCCCAGTAGCTGATGTAGTTGAAGCGATAGGGGGAATCGGTGACTTGCGAAGCCGCGGCGGCGGATTTGAATTCGTTGGGATAGGCCCACATCAGCAGCGGCAAGGGCGCGTCGCGGCCGGGTTCGAAACCCGGCGGCAGATACAGATTCGCGGTCAGCTCGACGCCGTCCTTGCGCTTGTAGCGGATCTGTTCCTTGCGCACGGCCTTCAGTTGCGGCGTCGGATGCTGGAATGCGGTCAGCGCGACCGGGGCGGCAGCCATGTCGGTGTCGTCAGCGCCGCGATCGAGTCGATAGTAGTTCAAAGGCTCGCTCGGTGATTCGCGGGTGATCAGCAGGCGCCGCGCATCGTCGTCGAGCAGTGCGACGACCATGGAGTACTGCGGGGCCTGCGAACGATACAACCGCTGCTTACCGCCATCGGCGAGGCTCCAGCGGTCGAGGAACGGACGATCGCCTTCTGGCGATGCGCCATCGCCGATGAAATAGACGCCATTGCCGTCAGCGGAGAACTGCAACCGCGAGAATCCGTTCTCGTCGCGAATGCTGACCGGCTCGCCCGGAGCGTTGTAGCGGTCTTCGCTCGACCCTTCGAACAGCAGTTTCGGCGCGGCCGTCGGCGTATCGGGCGCGATGCGCCACAGCCGCGCCTGTCGGGTCTTCCACCAGTATTCGTTGATCAGCGCGACATCGCCGCGCCCCCACTGCGCGCCGGCGTAGCGGTAAGCGAGTTTGGCGAGCAGCACCGGCGGCTTGTCGAACGGCGCGGCTTGCATCAGCACATGGTCGCGGATGTCGGCGGCCTTGGCCGGGTCGCCGCCATCCTGGGCCTCGGCCCAGACCAACGTCGCCGACGCGTCGCTCCGCCAGCCGATCGAACGCACGCCGCTCGTGACCGCGTCGTTGCCGTTGGGCAGCCCTTCGAACAAAGGCAGCGTCGCGACGGTGCGTACGGATTTGCCGGAGAGATCCAACACTTCGATCCGGCGCGGAAAGAAATTCACCGGCACCAGATAGGAGAAGGGGCGCTCGATCCGCTGCGACAGCAGATGTTTGCCGTCGGGCGAGGGCTGCATGCCCAGATAGAAGCCAGGCTGGCCGATATTCGCGATTCCGCCGTCGAGACTCACCAGCGCCGGTTGCACGCGCAGGTAATGTTCGAGCGTGCGCGCGTCCTGCTCGTTGCGCAGCATGTCCTGATAGGTGCGTAACTGGCGGACATTGCCGTCGGCGCGGGTTTCCTGCGTGTTCGGTCCGGAAGGAACGATCTCGGCAGCAGGCGGGCCGCCTTGGCCGACGCGCAGATTGACCAGCAGCCTGCGGCTGTCGGGCATCCAGCGCAATCCGCCGGCGATGGTGTTCAAGGGCCTGTCGAGCAACTTGCGCGCCTTCTTCGCGCCGACATCCACCAGCCACACTTCGTTGCCGCCGGTGTTGGGATCCTGCTGATTGAGCGCGAGATATTTCTGGTCCGGGGACCACGCCAGCGCCGCCAGCGACAACGGTTGCGGCAGTCCCTCGATCCGCATCTCCTTGCCGGTCTCCACGTTCATCAACCACAAGTCGTTGCCGAAGGAGAACCGGCTGGTCGCATACGCGCGCGGGTTCATGCGCAGGCCGGCGAGTTTCAGCTCGGGCTGGGCGACCAGGGCGATCGACGGCAATGGCGGCACCTGCATCATCGCCGCGAGATCCCCTTTCGGTCCGAGCGTGAGCTGCGGCCAACGCGGCGCATCGACGATCGCCTGCAATTCGGCGACCGGCTGCCGATAGCCCGGCGCCTGCACCGAAACGGCGGGCGGGCTTTCGGCTGCCGATACCGCTCCGGCAGCGATCGCCGCGGACAGCAGCAGCGAGCACGCCAGCGATGACGACAGGGCTCCGGGCTTGAGGGTGGTGGCGACGGACATGACAGGCTCCTGGGGCCGGCGAGGTGAAGGGTGCGTCACCATTCCCGGCTAAAACGGGCGCGTCAAGCGGCACAAGTCATGCCGTCAGCGCCGTCGCTCCATGCTCTCACGGAGCGATCGGTCACCAGCGGCTGGTGTCGCGATGCTGCGATGGCCACCACAGCTCGATCACCCGTTTGCGTCCCTTGAAGCGCCCCGGCAGTCGCCTGAGATCGATATGCGTTTCGGGCAATTGGCCCTCCGCCGCCAACCACGTGCGCAACGCACGTGCGCAGGCCTGATCCTGGTCCCAACGATGCACCAGCAGGGTCGGCGAAGCGTAGGGCATCGGTGGATCGTCGTTTCTGGTCGCCGCGGTGATGGTGACGTTCTCGACCCCGGGCAATTGCACTGCGGACGTGATCTTGTCCCACGACATCGCGATCATCCGGTCGCGCGAAGCCTCGTCATAGACCTGGAGATAGAGAACCACTTTATGTTGTTCCTCTTCGGAAGCCCCGCAGGCCTGGACAAGTTTGGCGCGGGTCTCCTTCAGAGCGTTGCGGCGGGCGACGGTCGTATCCTGCGTCGCGGATTGCGCTCCGGTCGCCGTAAGCGGCCGGAACGGCGCCTGATCCGCAGGTTTCTGATCTGTCGATTTCGACGCCGGCGGCGTCGAGTCCGCCGACGCCGGATCCGTCCGCTTCGGATCGATCACGGGCACGGGGCTGGGCAGCGACGATGCGCTCTCGCGCACCGGTTCATCTGCCGCCCGCGGATTGGTTTGCGATGGATGGGGCTGCGGTTGGCGCGGCGGCGTCATCGCCCCCATCCGCGCATCGACCGAACGCGAGCTCCAATACCCATCCCTGCGCGCGCCGCCGATCGCGCCGGGTTCGCGCACATGGCCGCAGATCTGCGGAATACTCCTGTTGCCGGCATCGTCGACGCAGCGCATGCGGATTTCGCCGATCAGTCCGGCCGACATCGTCGCCTCCAGCGAATCGCCGCCGAATTCCTGACCAAGTTGGAGCAATCGTCCGACCTTGAAGGATTGCGACCACCGATGCGGCATCGTCGCGGCCTTAGCCGAATCGGGTTCGAGAAATCCCTCGACTTCTGTCACCAGTTTCACAAGCTCCTGACGTTTCGCCTCGCGCTCCTTGGTGAAATTCTCGTAGGCCTGCCATGCCGGCAAGGCCAGGGTCAACAACGCTCCGAGCGACAACGCGCCGACGGCGGCGTCTTTCGCCTCGATCCGCCAGAACGGTTTGGCCGGCTGGCTCTGCGCGGATTCGGATTCGCGCAACGGTCGCGGGCTATCCGCGGTATGCGCCGATGCGGTCGTCGGGCTCCACCCGGGCAGTTGCTCCAGCCATTCGCGGTTGAGGTGCAGGCCGAAGTCTTCGCCGAGGCGGTGATAACTCTCCCACTGCGCTTCGTCGAAGAACTGGTCACCGGTCGTCTGCTGCGGAAACCTGGGCTGATGCCGCGCATACGCCAGGATGTCGCTGTCCAGCGCCTGATGCAGGTTCGGTTTGATCACCAGCAGAGTGCCGAACTTGCGTTTCCCCGAGGCGTCGGCGCGGTACGCGATGCGCGCGATCAACACGCCGCGACGGGTGTGGTTGTCGGCCAGTCACTCCTGCGAGAGGAAACCGATCTCGCGGCCGGAACGGAAACGCCGCGTCGCTTCCTCGCGACTGTAGAACTCGATGTCGGCGCCGAAATCGATCCGCGCCTTGCGCACCAGGTTCTCGATGTCCTCGAAATGGTAATTGGGGTCGGCGCCGCAATCGGCAAGCACGATGAAATCCAGTTCGCGGCGCAATAGCGCATGCACGCCGGTGTTGTCGAAATGCCCGCCGTCGGACAGGTACCAACTGCTCGCCCGCGGCCCACGATAGGCGGCGCGCGCTTCGGCATGCAGGCGCATGTACTTGGCGAACCACTTTTCGCCATGCCCACGCAGCGCTTCGACGAAACGGCGCATCGGCCCACTCGCGTCGGCGCCGACCGATTGCACCGCCCTGCGCAGCACCGTATCGCCATGCTCCAACCACACGCCCAAACGCGCGCCGGCCAGAAACAGCAGCAGGGCCCAGCCCGGCGTGGTGTTCGCGCCTGCGCCGGGGGACGCGGCCGCGCCGGAAATCGCGACCCAGCGCCCGAGCGTGCCCGGATGCGCAGGATGGATCGCCGGATATTCGCCCGATCCGATCTCCATGCCGTAGGCGCTGACCGCCAGGGGCACGCCCTTACGGTCCGCGTTGTAGAGTTTGGAGCGATGGTCGCGGGTCTGGTTGAGGCATACGCCGATCAGATGGATCGGCCCGCCGCGCGAGGCGGGACGATATTTGCGCAAGGACACATCGTCGCCCTCGACCACCTCGTTGATATTGGAAACGTCCTGCGGATCGCCCGCGCCTCTGCGGCCCTCGCGTTCGCCACGGAAACGCCGCCAGTTCACCGACCCGAAATACGCACGCACCAGCCGTGCACGGTACATGTTGTGCAGCGATGACGTGTTGACGCTCTCGGCATTGGTCCCGGTGCCGAAGAACCACAGCAACAAGAAGGCGACCATGCACAACCAGGCGAAGCCCGGCGCGATAAGCACATCCTTGTCTGCGCCGAACATCACGCCACGTACGGTCGCGGCGCCCTCGCCGCCTCTGAGTTCGGCGCCCACCGCAGCGACCGTCGTATTCAACGTATCGCAGACCGACGCCATCCAGCCGAACTTGTCCACGAGGATGCACTCGATGATGGACTTCTCTCCGAATACCCACCATTGCGCAAGCGTGGTCCACAACACCACCAGGGCGAACGCAAGGCCGAATCCGGCGAAATCGAACAACCACGACAGCATGCCGGGGCGCGAACCGTCGCCGGGCATCGCCAGCTTCTGCAGCGGTTCGTTCGCATTGCGCAACAACAACAACAAGGCGCCGCCCAGACCGAGGCCGCCGAACAGGCCCGCCTGCGACTTCTGCAACACGGCCCACAACTTCCAGCTGGTCCAATCGAGCAGGCCCAACACCAGCATGCCCGCGGCGATGGCGTTCACGGCGCGCAGGGCCCGGGTCAGATGATTGCGCGTGATCGCGATCGCCACGCCGCCGGGGCGGCTGCGTTGCCGAAACAACAGGATCTGGATCCACACGCCCCAACCCGCCAGGCCGATCAGGATCAGACACACGGCCCATTTCCACCACGGCATATGCATCGGCAGGGCCAGGGATTCGATCCAGGTCGCGAACAGCGCGATTCCCGCGATGCCGGCGGCGATCACCACCGCGAGATCGAAACCGCGGAACCACAGCCGGCGGGCTCTTCCGGCGTCGTCCGGCGGCGGATCGCGCAGCATCCAATACACGCCTAACGCGCCCGGCGCGCACAACGACCAGAATCCCAAAGCCAACGGCCACCATGCGGAGCGCCAGCCCTGCCAGACCGACTGCTCGAACACGCCCCATTGCCACTGCATCACATGCGGCAGCACCGCCAGCGCCGCCAACATCAGCGCCATGAACGCGAACTCGACATGCACCGCGATCGCGGCGCGCATGTAGGTGGCGATCGCCGTGCCGTAATCGCGCGCACCGCGTGGCGCAAGATAGCGTCCGTAGCGGCGCAGCCAGGCCAGATGCAGCGAATCGCTGCGCGCCAGCTCAGCCTGCGCGCGATGGATGCCAAGACTGGTCACCAGCCGGCCGAACATCGCGCCGATGTAACCGCCGCCGGACACCGTCGAGAGATAATCGAAACGCGTCAGCAAGCCGTTCTGGGCCAACCCGCGCAACAGGCCGAGACAGAATGTGGCGCTGCGAATGCCGCCGCCCGACAGCGCCAGCCCGATCTTCGGCGGATCCGCTTGGTCAGCGTCGACGCCCGCGATGCGACGGCGCTTGCGCAACGCCCGTTGTTCGTCATCCCGCGATGCGGACTGCATGCGCGCGGGCTCGATGTCCGGCGGTGTCCTCGCGTGCTCTTGATCGACCTGAGCCATATCGCTGCTCCTGCTGGGCCTGTCATATGCCATGACCGCATGGCCACATGCCACATAACGGCATGCCACATAACGGCATGCCACATAACGGCATGCCGCATGAAGTCATGCCACGACGATGCCCTGTCTCGCCATGATCGGCAACCGTTCTCCATCTGGGCACGGAAACCCGCACCCAGGCATCAGCTTCCATCTTGCACGAATCCCGTGCCGCAGCATGAGATCACGTCGGGGGCGGAACGGCATCTTCAGACCGCCAACCCTGTCGCGAGGACACGCAAAAGCCGGGGCGCCGCAGCCTGTCGAAAAACAACCTGCTCAAGCAGCCACGGAGGGCTGCGCCGACAAAGCAAGCACGCAAGCAATGGATACGCCGTGAGCGAGTCCGGGCATGGACCGGGCTCGCGAATTGACTGCGCCGGCAGCCACTGGCGCGGACAAGCACGCACGCCGGCCGCGAAGCGGCGAGTCAAAAAACACACGGGATGTGCGCTTTTTTCAACTCCCTGGCAGGGGCGGCGGCCGCTCCACCAGCGATCCTCTGAGTAACGTCGGGATGGCGTTGTTCAGACTGTCCTTAGCGACATGTCGAGCCATCCGCCCCATCCCTGCGGACGGGCGTGGGCATCAGTCCCACGGCATCCGGCTGCGGTCGAGTCCGCCGACTTCGAACACCGCGGTGCGCTTGCCCATGCCGCGCGCGGGGAATTCAATGCTGATCACTTTGGCTTCCTTGGTCATTCGCCAGAGCCCGCGCTGGTCGTCGATGAACATCGCAATGGCCTCGTCGGTCTTGGGGCGCGAAGCGGGCAGCGCCTTCGCAGGCTTGTCGTCGACCTTCACCATCACCTTGCAACCGCCGTAGCAATCGAAATCGCCGACCTGCAGCACCAGATAACTGCTGCGCCCCCAGGACGGATGATCGCGGAAGATCAACCGCACCGGCGTCGCGCCGGTGCCGTCAACGTCGACGTTGTCCTTGGCGTAAATCGCCGCCGAGCGTTGTTGTCCGCCTTTCACGCTCTGGGTGAGGTAGTTCCACAGCGCGGCCATACGCGCCGTTTCGCGCGCGGCTTCCGCTTTCTGCTTCACCGCGTCGTACCCGGCTTGAACCCGCTTAGCGGCCTCGGTCCCAGGAAAGTCATGCAGCAATACGTCAGCCTGCGCGCGCGCCAGCGCCCAGTTCTCCTCGCTCACTGCTTTGTCGAAGGCGGTGGCTGCTTCTTTGGCTTTGGCCTCGTTTGCGGCGGCCTGTTGCGCCTGCGCGGCCCGCTGCGCCTGCGGATCCTCGCCCGCGCAGGCGGACAGCATCAGCAGCAGCGCCAGCAGCGCGCTTTTCATCGGGATGGTTTTCATCGGGATGACTCTGATCGAGACGACGCTTATCGTGCTTATTGGCGTGCTTATCGGGACACCTGCCCGCATCCGCGGCGATGGTTGGCTCCGTTCGGTTGCGCGCATCCTCGCCCTCACTGACGTCTGATCAGAATATCCACCGCTGCGGCGACATCGCCAGGCCGTTCCATCAGCGACATATGCCCACAGTCTTCCAGCATCACCTGGTCGGCCTGGGTGATCTTCGCCGCATACAGCGCCATCGCGCTGGGATCGATCACCTGATCCTGTCGGCACCACAGCAACAAAGTCGGTTGTGCGATCTTCGCCGCTTCCTCACCCGGCAGGAAGCGCTCATCGCTGCGGCCGATGCGATCGAGCACGCGCTGCTCGAACGCAGCGTCGCGGCGCCGCTGCGCGATGTAGATCCGGTCGACCGGCCACGGCACCCAGGGTCGCGCAGCCTTATCGTGGAACACGACGCTCAGATAGCGCTCGTACGAGGCCTGGTCTTCGACCGCGAACGGGTTTTTGCCCGCCAGCACGTCCAATCCGAAACGATTGTCCTGAAACCGCACGCCGGCCGCATCGAGCAAGGCCAGTCTGACGATGTGCTGCGGATGGCGCGCAGCGGTCAACGCGGCGATGCCGCCGCCCATCGAATGCCCGATCAGAATCACAGGGCGTCGGTCGATCTTTTCGAGAAACGCCGCCAGTCGCGCGCTTTGCGCGACGAATCCGTAGTCAGCGCCGTCGCGGCGCTGACTCTGCCCCCAACCGGGCAAGTCGGGCATCACCAAGCGGTACTTGCCTTTCAGGGCTTTGGCGAGCCGATACCAGTTCTCTTTGCTGCCGGTGTAGCCGTGGATCATCACCACAGTCGGCGCATCCGGCGTGTCGGCGGCGCGTTCGGCATAGACCCAGCGATGATCTCCGACGACCAGTTCGCGCGCATCCGCACCGAGCAAACTCCGTTGCTTGGCGAATTCGCTGCGGATCACCAGTCCCGGATCACGCCAGAGCACAACGGCAAGCGCGATCAGGATCAGCGCCGCGATCGTGTTCGCGATCGCGGCGACGCGGGGAGAGATACGGGAAGGTTTGCCCGCGCTCACACAGCCTACTTCCGCCTCAGCCGCCGAGGAGGGCGGCCGCGGCGTCCGGATCCTTCGCAGGGGCTTGCGGCGCGGGGGACGTTGGAGCCGTCGGCGCGGCCGGCGCTTGCGCCGCGGGCGCGGGTGTCGGCGCGGGCTTGGCCTCGTCGAGAATCTTCTGCACCGAGCCGCTGGTGATCGGGTGATAGCCCGGCCTAGCCTTCTCGAACACCTGCTTGGCGAGGGCCAGGCCGGCCTCGGTCTTCGCCAGTTCGGTGTAGGTCGGCAGGATCAGCTTGCGCCGGCCGATGCGTTGCAGGAACGCGGCAATCGCCTCATTGGCCTGGGTGTAACCGCTACGCACCGCCAGTGGATACCAGCGCTGCGCGATCTCGCCGTTCTTGGTGCCGGTGAAGTAATAGGCCTTGTCGAGTTGGGCGAGTTGTTCGAGCGACAGCGTCTCCGGCAGGTTCTCGATGAAATGCACCCATTCCTGCGAGGTCCATGCGTCGGTGATCACCGCGGGCGGCAACTGGCCGCTGCCCAGCCATGCCAGACGCGCGGAATCGACCACGCCGAAACGACGCGCCAGCACTTGCGGCGCGGTCGCCGGAACGCCCGGCTGGTACAGCCATTCTTCGAATTCGGCGTCTGTCACCAGACCGGGGTTCTTCGCCAGCAGGTTGGCCTTGGCGTATTTCGCGAACTGTTCGCTATCGATGCTCTGAAAGGCGAAATGGTCGAAATAGCCGCGCAGGAACGCGTCGAACTTGTCGCGACCGATGCGCTGTTCGAGGAACTGCAGGAACCAAGCGCCCTTGGTGTAGACCGTGCCGCGCAGGTTGTTGTCGGGATCCTTGAGCGCACCGGCCTTGGTCGCCAGCACCTGCAACTGTGGGTCGGCGCCTTTGAACTCGTCTTTCAGCTCGTTGCGGTCGATCACCGTGTTCATGTCGGAAACATCCTTGCCCGACAGCACTTCGGTGATCCGGCTCTCGACATACGTGGTGAAGCCCTCGTTGAGCCAGGCGTCCTTGGCGCTGGAGAAGGTCACCAGATTGCCCGACCAGCTATGCGCCAGTTCGTGCGCGATCAGCGAGACCAAGGTCTTGTCGCCGACGATCACGGTCGGGGTGATGAACGACAGCCGCGGATTCTCCATGCCGCCGTAAGGGAAGGACGGCGGCAGCACCAGCATGTCGTAGCGGTCCCAGCGGTACGGGCCGTACAAGGCTTCGGCGGTGGCGATCATCTTTTCGGTATCTTCAAACTCCGCGACCGCGCGATCGAGGCTCGCCGGCTCGGTCCACACGCCACTGCGCGGAGAGATCGATTTGAACGCGAGATCGCCCGCCGCGATCGCCATGAGGTAGGAAGGAATCCGCTGCGGCATCTTGAAACTGTAGTCGCCGTCGCGCACTGCGTTGGGGTCGTTGTCGGCGCTCATCAGCACCATCACGTCCGGGCGCGAGCTCACATGCGCGGTATAGGTGTAGCGCACGCTCGGCGTATCCTGGAGCGGCACCCAGGAACGGGCGTGGATCTGCTGCGACTGGCTGAACATGTAGGGCAGTTGCTTACCCTCGGTCATCGCCGGATCCAGCCATTGCAGGCCAGACGCTTCGGGCGAGGTCTTATAGGTCACTCGCACCTGCTCGTTGCGTTGCGGCGTGTCGATGCTGAGCTTGCTGCCCAGCACCGGATCGGCGGCGGCCAGCTTGAAGGTCAGCGGCGCCCAGCCGCCTTTGCCGTCAGCGCCCTCGACCTTGTCGATGGTCAGCGCGCGGGTATCCAGCAGCAGCGCCTTGGCGCCCATGTCCTTCCATTCGAGGGTGTAGGTCGCGGTGCCGGCGAGGGTCTTGGTGTCGAAATCCAGCTTGAGGTCGAGCGCGAGATCGACGATCTCGACCCGCTGCGGTTCGGCATAGGAATGTTCGTCGACCACTTTGGTTTCGGCCGGTTTGGGGGTGGCGGCCGGAGTGACCGGCGCGGGGTTTTCCATCGTGCAGCCGCCGATCAGGACGGCGGCGAGCAGGGGCAGAGCCAGAATCGGATTACGCATGACCGGGGGTTGGGCTGGAGGAAGCGCAAAGTGTAACGCCCCTGCCCGGATCGCAGCGACGCCAACTGCCGGTCCCGCTTCTCCGGACCGGCAGTTGGCGTATCCATCCTCTACGGCCTGTTAACGCTATTCGGGGGCATTGCGTTGCGAATGCAGCGGCGTGTCAGCGGGCGCGGGGCGCGCAGCGCCTTGCTGGCGGCAAGTTCAAGCGAGCCGCGCCCGCTGGCACGCCGCTGAAACGCAACCCGTCGGGCGGTCAGGTCGAAGATTCAGCGGCGTCTGCTTTCGGCGACCCGCCAAGCCTGGATATAGGCGTCGGCGGAACGCATCAGCGGTTCGAGATCCTCTTCGCTCAACCCGGTCGCCATCATGTCGGCGAGCAGGTCGGGCAACAGGCCGATATGCGCCAGGCCGTCGGTATTGAAATCGAAGGTTCGTTGCCCCGACACCTGCCGATCGAAGACGCCGAATCCCTTGAGCGTGAACGGATATTTCAACTGCGTGCCTGACATCTGTTGCACCGCCCATTGCTTGCGGACACCCGCGCAAGCATCGTCGCCGAACCGCGGCCCGACATGCGGCGCGAACCCGTTGAAGTCGCTGCCGATCGCCACCGGGCCGCCGAGTTTGCGGATCGCATAGAGATAATTGTGGGCGAAGCTCTTCGACGAATGCAGGCAGTCGTTGACATAGCTGCTGCCATCGGGCCGGGTGGTTTCGGTCCCCACCTCCAGTTCGTCAACGGTCATCACCGACACCACACTACCGAGTTCGCGCAGCGCATCGAGCTGACGCGGGGTGCGCATCCGTTCATGACGCTTGCCGAGCGGTTCATAAACTTCGGAGAAAACGCCGTGCCCGACCACCAGCGGATAACCGCGCGCGCGCGCCAGTTCGATCGTCTCGTCCACCGCCTTATGCGACATGTGGTCGATGTCGATCATGATCCCGGCATCCATCAATCGGCCGATCAAATCGACGCCGCCCGACGACAGTCCGCGGACGTTGCAGCCAGGCACGCCCGGATACCCCGGATACGGCAGGTTGTAGTTGTCCTCCATCGCGTTCATCACCGCGTTGGCCGACGGACCGAACAGACTCGGGATGAATGCGGTGTTGATCTTGAAATCGGTGGTGTCGCAGCGCTCGACTTCGTACCAGCGCTTCTCGATGATCCGATTGCCGACATTCAGCACATCCATCCACACCGCTGTGCCGACCAATCCGTTGTCGAAATTGTGGACCGGATAGATGTGACGCACGCCCAGCTCGCGGTAGCGCAGGATCTGCTCGGCGACATAGCGACTGTCGCAGGGCCGGTGCGCCTTGCAGTTGAACAGGCTGTCGGTCTCGATTCCCAGCACTACCGCCAGTTTGCCTTCGCTGACCGCACGCTTGGCTTCGTCGGGGGAATAGACGATCACGAACCAGCCGCCGCCCGGCTGCGCGTTGAGCCAGCGCTCGAACTCCTTCGCCGCCTTGATCTGCGCATCGATCGCCTGCATCGAATCTTCGCAATCGGTGCCGCGCACGTGTTTGGAGGTCTTGCACAGCACTTCGTTGGTCACCGCCAACATCACCATCAAGCGCAGACCGCCGCGCCAGGCGCGTTCCAACCACTTGTAGTAGACCTGTTGGTGGCTGGTGGTGTGCCACGTGGGCCAACCGCTGAATGCGGGCGCGCCGAAATATGACTTCGTGGCGTCGCCGGTGCCCAGGCCCGCGGTGTCGTCGACGAAGGTATGGTCGCCGTGCAGCACCACGCGCCCGCAATCCGGCACCAGACCCGGGCAATTCAATGGCGTCGGCAGATCGGTATTGGCGAAAGACACCAGATCGAGGTCGGTGCCGTAGTCGGGCATCAGCGCTTTCGCCGCGCCCCCTTCCGGATCGTAGGGTTTGCCGGCCAGCACGCCGCCGCCGAACGCCAGATGGGAGAACATGTGCACGTGCACGTCGGCATAACCGCGCATGCGCCCGGTCGAGGCCTGCGGCGTAAAACCGATCTCCGGTTCGGCCATCGGCTCGCGCAGATCGACGCAGGTGCCGGAAGAACCGAAGCATTGGCCGATGCACCCAGGCACTTCGGTCAACATGCGTCCGCAAGCGCGGCCGCGCAGCAGTCCGGCCGAGAGCCTGCGCTCATCGAGTGCGCAGGCGCGCTGCCCCTTGCCGCCGCACGGGGTTCTGACGATGCACACGCCATCGAGATTAACCATGCCGGGATCGCATGCGGTCGTGCGTTGCAGCACGTTGCAGGCCGGCTGATTCTCAGCGCCGCAGGCGATGCCGACACGTTGGCACATGCCGTTGCGTTCGATCAACGCGTCGTCGCAACTGGGAATACGCTCGGTCACCGTGCACGCACGCTCGCCTTCGCGACCACAGGGCGGATGCACGCACATGCCGCCGGTCTCGATCAGGTTGGCGTTGCAGCTCGGCGGCAGGCGCTCCCAGACCAGACAGGCGCGTTCGTTTTCGCCGCCGCAAGGCGTGGGCGGGCCGCAGCGTCCGTTGCGTTCGACCAATCCCTGATCGCAACTCGGAATGCGCACGTTCACCGTGCATGCGGCCTCGCCCTCGCGGCCGCAGGGCGGATGCACGCAACTGCCGCGCGATTCGACCAGATTCGGCGATTTGCAGCTCGGCACATGCTCCCAAAGCCGGCAGGCGCGTTCGTTCTCGTTGCCACAGGGCGTCGGCAAGCCGCAGCGTCCGTTGTTCTCGACCAGGCCCTGATCGCAACTCGGAATGCGCACGTTCACCGTGCACGCGGCCTCGCCCTCGCGGCCGCAGGGCGGATGCACGCAACTGCCGCGCGATTCGACCAGATTCGGCGATTTGCAGCTCGGCACATGCTCCCAAAGCCG
>SSEV01000139.1 GCA_008015095.1 Lysobacteraceae bacterium
CATGTATTAGGCCTGCCGCCAGCGTTCACTCTGAGCCAGGATCAAACTCTTCACTTAAAGTTTTCGAGGACGAATCCTCTAATGCTTCGAAATGCAGAGCCCGACCAGACCCAATTACTCGCTGTACGTTGTACTTGCGTACAAATACTTATAAGAATTGAGGTTCTGTTCGAACGTCTGCTATGGACAACCATCCATCACCAGACGCCCGCACAAGTCACCTGCGCACACTGTCAAAGATCGTTGGGATCGGCCTCAGCGCCTCACCCCTTTGCCTCATTCCCGCGTCGCCACAAAGCGTCCGAGGGAGCCGCACATTATAGGGTGATTTCCCGGAAGGTCAACACCCCGCTGCGACTTTTTTTGCTTCCCGCTTGAGTGTCCTGGGACGCTCTGGCGAGAGGCCGCGCATTATAGGGGGACCGTTACGGCGGTCAACCCCGTGTTTGCGCTTCGCCGCACCCTGCTTTGATGCGTGCACCATTGCAAGGGGCGCGCATTGTGCACGGCAACAATCTATTTGTGAAGAGGTTGACAAGGCTTGACGTCAGCGCTCTCCTCCATGATGGTCTGCACTTGGCCCCTCCTGGAATTCGCGCATGCGCAGCCAGCATTATCTTTTCATGCTTTTTTTCGCGTTTTTAAGCGGTTGCGCAAGTGCCGGCGAGGGCTGGGTCGAGATCGGTGGTCGTCGTTATGAGGTAGAGATCGCGGACGACGATCACGAGCGCGCTCGCGGGCTGATGTTTCGCGAATCGATGCCGGCTGGGCACGGCATGCTGTTTATCCATGAGCAACAGCAGCCGCTCGCGTACTGGATGAAAAACACGAAAATTCCCCTGGATATTCTTTATTTCGATGATCAAAAGCGGCTGGTTTCCCAGCAACGGGACGTGCCGACCTGCTCCTTGGGCAACCAATGTCCGCCGTATCCCAGCGGAGCCCCTGCACGCTATGTGCTCGAGCTGAATGCCGGCCAAGCGGCCGAGCTGGATTTGAAAGAGGGTGTCGTGCTCACTTTCGGCCCGGGCATCCCGGCCGCCCACTGAACCCGGCCGACTGGCAGGCTTGTGCCGGAGCCTGTCAGGCCGCAGTCTTCAGCCATGAACGCCGCCTTCGTCCTTCCGGACTGGAACACCCTCGCCGAGCTTGCCGACGAGCATATTCCCTTGTTGCGTAGCGCCCTGTTGATCGCACATGACGAATATCCGGGCTTGGATGCAGCCGGCTGCGATGCGCTGGTCCAAGCACATGCCTCCGCCCTGCGCGATGAGGTCGACAGAATCGGCAGCTGGCCACTGAAAATGCAGGCGATCAACCACCATCTTTTCGAAGAATTGGGGTATGCCGGCAATCATTCCGAGTACAACGATCCGCGTAATAGCTATCTGAACGACGTGCTTGAGCGGCGTCTTGGCAACCCGATTTCGCTAGCGGTCGTGCAGATGGAAGTCGCGCGCCGACTGGGCGTGCCGTTGGACGGGATTTCCTTTCCGGGCCATTTCCTGGTGCGGCTGCCGGTCGAGGACGGGATTCTGGTCATGGACCCGTTCAATCGTGGCCGCCCACTCAACGCCGATGAGCTGCGTCAGCGGGCCCGACCTCATTTCGGGGAGGACGTCCCGGATGAAGCTCTGCTGCAAATCCTGCGCCCGGCGCCACCACGCGCCATCCTGATGCGGATCCTGCGCAATCTGCATGCTCTGTATACGGAGGCGCAGGACTGGCCACGCGCGGTGCGATGCACGGACAGAATCCTGCGACTGTTTCCAGACAATGCGGACGCAATCCGTGATCGTGGACTCGGTTATCTTCAGATGGGCCATCTGCAGGGGGCGCATTCGGACTTGGCGCGTTATATGCAATTGAACCCAGAGGCGGACGACGCCGAGACGCTACGCCATCGCCTAATCGAATCGGGTGGTTCGCCGTTCAGATTGCACTGATCGGCTGTTGCGTTGAACGCCGGCCGCACCATGCGCCCACCCCGGCCGCACTGGCGGAACAGCGGCGGAGGGACGGCTCAGGTCAGCTCCATTTCGAAGTCGCTTTTGGTCACGCCGCAATCCGGACAGGTCCACGTTTCGGGGATCTCATCCCAGCGAGTCCCAGGCACGATGCCTTCCTCGGGTAATCCTTTGGCTTCGTCGTAGATGAAGCCGCACACCACGCACATCCAAGTGCGATACACGACAGGGGATGTTGTTTCGCTCATTCGGATTGTCCCAAGGACATGGCAAAGGGGTATTGTCCCACCCAGCCCCCGAGGCAGGAAGCGCAGATGGGAAGCTTGCACCGGGGGTTACTCGACCGGCTCGAAATCCTCTTTGGTCGCACCGCAGTCCGGGCAGACCCAGGTCTCGGGGATATCTTCAAACGCCGTCCCTGGCGCGATTCCTGCATCGGGATCGCCTAACGCAGGGTCGTAGACGTGTTCGCAGACCATGCAGCGATACTTGCGGGCCGCGCCCATGTGTGCGCTTGCGTTCATCGGATAATGCCTCCTTTGCGATAGCCCGATTGTCACATCCTGCGTTCCGAAACGGTAGCATCGGCCGATGGCCACTCCCCGAATCTTCCACCCCCCGCTGCGCAAAGGCCTGTATCTCGTAACGCCCGACGAGCCGGATACCGACCGACTGTCGACGCGCGTGCGCGCCGTGCTCGATCAGGCGGTTCTGTTGCAATATCGCAACAAAGTCGCGGATTCGGCACTCAAACGAAGGCAATTGACGATGTTGGCGCGATTGTGCCGCGAGTTCGATGTGCCGTTGATCGTCAACGACGATCCAGAATTGGCGATCGATACGGATGCCGATGGCGTACATCTGGGCGAACACGATGGGGATGTGCGCAATGCACGAATGAGATTAGGGGGCAACGCGATCATCGGCGTGTCTTGTTACGACGATTCGTCCCGCGCTCGCGCCGGGGCGGACGCCGGCGCGAGCTATCTCGCCTTCGGCGCTTTTTTCACCTCCCCGACCAAGCCGGCAGCCCGTCGCGCCAGCATCGCACTGTTGCGTGAAACCGCGTTGTTCGGTCTGCCTAGGGTGGCGATCGGCGGCATCACCCCGGAGAATGCGACCGTACTCATTGAGGCCGGGGCGGAGCTGATCGCGGTGATCAGCGGCGTGTTCGATGCGCCCGATCCGGTCGCGGCGGCCAGTGCGTACCGCCGCTGCTTCGATTGATTGGGCCTTTCCGACCATCTTTCCCTAAATGCGACCACGAATGAAGACCGACCGTTCTAATGCACTCTTCTCGCGCGCCCAGGCTTTGATGCCCGGCGGCGTCAACTCGCCCGTTCGCGCCTTCAAATCCGTGGGCGGCGAACCCTTCTTCGTCGAACGTGCGGACGGCGCCTACCTCTACGATGCCGATGGCAACCACTACATCGATTACGTCGGATCATGGGGGCCGATGATCGTCGGCCACAATCATCCCAAAGTGCTGGAGGCCGTGATCGGCACGGCGCGCAACGGCCTGAGCTTCGGTACGCCGAATCCGCTGGAAGTGACCATGGCCGAGACCATCACGCGGCTGATCCCCAGTTGCGAAATGGTACGCATGGTGAACTCCGGTACCGAGGCCACGCTCTCGGCGATCCGTCTCGCCCGCGGGGCGACAGGGCGCTCCCGTATCGTGAAATTCGAAGGTTGCTATCACGGGCACGGCGATTCTTTCCTGGTGAAAGCAGGTTCGGGCATGCTGACCCTGGGGGTGCCCAATTCGCCGGGCGTACCGAAAGCGCTGGCAGATCTCACCGCCACCCTGCCCTTCAACGATTTCGGGGCTGCGACGAAACTGTTTGAGGAGATCGGCGAAGAAATCGCAGCGGTAATCGTCGAACCGGTGATCGGAAACGCTAACTGCATTCCTCCGCGCCCCGGCTATCTGCAGCATTTGCGCGCGCTGTGCACGGACCACGGCGCGATCCTGATCTTCGATGAGGTGATGACCGGTTTCCGCGTCGCGCTCGGCGGCGCCCAGGCTGTTTACGGCATCAGTCCCGATCTCAGCACGTTTGGCAAGATCATCGGTGGCGGTATGCCGGTAGGGGCCTATGGCGGCCGCGCCGACCTGATGCGCCAGGTCGCGCCAAGCGGCCCGATCTATCAGGCCGGCACGCTCAGCGGCAATCCGGTGGCGATGGCGGCGGGGCTGGCGATGCTTGAATTGGTCCAGGCGCCCGGCTTCTACGAGACGTTGGCCGCGCGCACCCAAGCGCTCTGCACCGGCCTCGAAGCCGCGGCGCGCGACGCGGGTGTACCGTTCAGCACCAATCGCGTCGGCAGCATGTTCGGCCTGTTCTTCACTGCGGAGAAAGTCGAGACCTATGCGCAAGCCACGGCCGGCGACATCGCCGCATTCAATCGTTTCTTCCATGCGATGCGCGAGCGCGGCGTGTATCTGGCGCCTTCTGCGTTCGAGGCGGGCTTCCTGTCGATGGCGCACGACGATAAAGTGATTGCGACGACGATCGAAGCGGCCCGAGCGGCGTTCGCGACCTTGTCGGCGTAGCGTATGGGCCCGTTCTCCGCAAACGAATGGCTCCATATCGCGGCGGGCACGGCCGCACTGTGCATCGGCATGGCGCCGCTGCTGTCGACCAAGGGCGAACGCGCGCATCGCCGTTACGGCCGGATGGTCGTGGCCCTGGGGGCTGTGGTGCTTGCCACCGCCCTTTATGGCGTCATCGTCGGCACGGCGCCAACCGCGTTGATCGCGGTCACATTGACCGCCGGCTATGAGTACGTGGGCAGCCTGCGTGCCCTCGCCCTGCGCGATCGTGGACCGGGGTGGCTTGATGCGTCTGTGGCCTGCGCCGCTATCGCGTTAGCCACGCTATTGATGCTGCGCGGCGGACCGGGCACGGCATCTTGGCCGCCCGCACTGGCTTACGGCACGCTTGGATTCGTAATCGCATTGGCCCTGTACGACCTGTCGAGGCATTTCTGGCCCGCGCTGTGGTTGCGCCGCGCGCGCATGTTCGACCATGGCTTGAAAATGACCGGCTTCTATTTCGCGATGGCGTCCGCCGGCGCCGGCAATCTGTTGCGGGATTGGCAACCATGGAGCCAGTTGCTGCCTAACGTATTCGGAATCCTGGTGATATTCGTTCTCGCCCTCGCGCATATGCGGCGCATGCGAATGAACACGCTGGCATGAACATCGATCTCGTGCTGTTCGATCTCGACGATGTGCTGGTCGATTACGATCACGATGTGCGGTGTCGCACCTTGGGCGACCGCATCGGTCGTGACGCAAACACGGTGCAGCGCGCGCTGTTCGGTTCAGGATTGGAATTCGAGGCGGATCTAGGTCGGATCGACGCGAACGGCGTGGCCCTGGCCTTGTCGGACAGCATGGATGTCCAGGTCACTTTGGACGATTGCGTAGCCGCACGGGCGGCATCGATGCGTGCGCGGCCAGATCTGCATCCGATCGTAGAAACGCTAGCGCGGCGCTGCGGTCTGGCGATCCTGACCAACAACGGTTTGCTGGTCCGCGACCATTTTCCGTCGCTATGCCCGACGCTCGCGCCGTATTTTTCCGGGCGCGTGCACTGCTCGGCGATGTACGGGATCGGCAAACCGGAGCCGGAGATTTTTCTGCGCTGCGCCGAAGCGCTTGGCGTCGCACCGGGCGGCATCCTGTTTATCGACGACAAGGCCGAGAACGCTCTCGGCGCCGAGCGTGCCGGCATGCTCGCACATCATTACCGTGATCCCGCCACGCTGCTTGCATTTCTCACCCAGCTCGACCTACCCGAACGCCATGTCCATGCGCACTGAAACCCTCTCCGTTCACCTCGGCAACGAGCCAGACCCTGCCACCGGCGCGGTTGCGCCGCCGATTCACTTGGCCACCACTTTCCGCCACGGGCCGTCGGGCGAGCGCATCGCCGGCTACGAGTACCAGCGTGAGGGCAATCCCACCAACGACCGGCTGCGCGCGGCCCTCGCGGCGCTGGAGGGCGGCGAAGAGGCCCTTGTGTTCGCTTCCGGCATGGCGGCGATGACCACCCTGCTGGAAAGCATGCCCAATGGCGCGCGCATACTGATCCCCGACGACTGCTATACCGGCTTGCGCATGTTGTGCGAGGAATATCTGCCGCAACGTGGCATCGCGGCAATCCCGGTGGATATGAGCGATGCCGAAGCGGTGCGCGCGGCCTGCGCGCAACCGGTCGCTTTGTTATGGATCGAAACGCCATCGAACCCGCGCATGAAGATCAGCGATCTCGCCGTGCTTGCGGACATCGGGCGGGCCGTCGGCGCGCTGGTGGTCGCCGATAACACTTTCGCGACTCCGATGTTGCAACGGCCGCTGGCTCTCGGCGCCGACATCGTGATGCACTCGACAACCAAATACTTCGGCGGTCACAGCGATGTCCTCGGTGGCGCGCTGATCTTCGCCAAACGCGATGATCTGTACGCGAAAACCGCGCACCGGTTGCACATCACCGGCGCGTCGATGGCGCCGTTCAACGCCTGGCTGACCTTACGCGGGTGCCGCTCGCTGGGTGCGCGCATGGCCATGCACTGCGCCAATGCGCGTCGTGTGGCGGAATTTCTTGCCTCACGACCAGAGATCGAGCGCGTGAACTGGCCCGGCCTGCCCGCACACGCCGGTCACGCCGTCGCCGCCAAACAGATGCGTGATTTCGGCGGAATGATGAGCATCGAACTGCGCGACGGCCGTGAGGCGGCGCTGGCGATGGCCTCGAAGGTGCGCATATTCACCAACGCCACATCGCTGGGCGGCTGCGAATCGCTGATCGAACACCGCGCATCGGTCGAAGGCGCGACCCCGCGCTCGCCGCAGAACCTGTTGCGGATTTCGGTGGGGTTGGAGCACGCGGACGATTTGATCGGGGACTTGCGGCAGGCGTTGGACTAGCTGCCTCGCCGCGCGGGATCAGTTTCCGTGCATGAAATCGACCGACAATTCGTGATGCGCCAGTTCTATCCCGGGCGGTTTGCTGGCCTCGCGCAGTGTGTCGTCGGCGATACGGCGAGAACCGCCATAGACCAGAACGCCCCGCAGCGCTCCTAGTTCGGGGAATCCCGTTTTCATCCAATCCAGGTATTTCCGCAACTGCGCGACATGCTCAGGTCGCGCGGCTCCCTGTTTGCACTCGACCACGACCGTCCGATCCATCCGATCCAGCAAAATGACATCGGCTCGAGTGCGATCGGGAAAGGTATTCTCGCGAACGCGTTTGTTGGGATGCGGCACCATCCCTTCTTCCAGCCGGTGCGGGTAGGCGGCGATGTAGTCGGACAACGCCGATTCGTGCCGGAACGTGCCCGACAGCCGGACCCAATTGGCGGAATCGCACATGACTTCGCGCAATCTTTCGATCGTAAGCGACGAAACCCGGCTGATCGTCGGCCTCAATTCACCCGCGCTGAGCCGGCAGCGCCCCGGCAGATCGATCACCCACTCGCGATCAATCGGTCCGACGGTCATATCCCAACGCAACAGGATTCGACGGCCGTTCTCGCCGTGAGGATAGTCCCGTCCGGGCAGAACCAATGGCTCCCATTGGTTGTCCATGACTTTCTTTTCGACGATGCGTCCGAGCCTTCCCACCCGGTTCCCGGGGAGGGCGATCAGCACCCAGTCGTCTCGCTTCATCTCTGAAAGCGCATTGCGTACGCGCGACCACCCCAGACCAGTATTCCCGCCGCCTTGGAACTGATATCCCGCGCCCGGCGGCCAACCGAAAGCCGCGCATTGATGTTGATACCACAGCAGCCATTGCCCCGGATAGCTTCTTTCCTCGCAAAAGACCTTCCAAAGTCCAGGGTCCGTTCCCGCCATCACCAACTCCCGGTATTCGCCATCGACGCCCACGGCTCCTGTGGCGGCAGGTGGCCGTCCTGCAGCAGTTCGATCGAAATCAGATCGGGCGAGCGCACGAAGGCCATATGCCCGTCGCGGGGCGGGCGATGAATGGCATACCCCATCGCTTGCAGGCGCGCGCAGGTGTCGTAGATGTTCCCGACTCGGAACGCAAGGTGACCAAAGTTGCGTGCGCTGCCGTAGTCCTCGAC
>SSEV01000132.1 GCA_008015095.1 Lysobacteraceae bacterium
ATCCCGAACCTAGCTACTACCTCATCCCCACCAGCGAAGTCCCGCTCACTAACATCGTCCGCGACGAGATCGTCGAGGCCGATCGCCTGCCGTTGCGCATGACCGCGCATTCGATGTGTTTCCGCGCCGAGGCCGGCAGCGCCGGGCGCGATACCCGCGGCATGATTCGCCAGCATCAGTTCGAGAAAGTGGAGCTGGTTTCGATCGCCAAACCCGACGAAAGCGACGACGAGCACGCGCGCATGACCCGCTGCGCCGAAGTGGTGTTGGAAAAGCTCGGCCTGCCGTATCGGCGCATGCTGCTGTGCAGCGGCGATATGGGCTTCTCGGCGCGGAAACACATCGAATGCGCGGTCATGCGCAACGGCAGGCGATCGGCCTCGACGATCTCGTCGCGGACGATGTTAGTGAGCGGGACTTCGCTGGTGGGGATGAGGTAGTAGCTAGGTTCGGGATCAATATTTCCGGAGGGCATTGAAACTTCCTCGCCGCTCTCGACATCAACGTAAGTCTGCCATTCTTCATCGTAGATACGAAAAAGATCCTCCTCGAACTTCGGCAACTGGCCCGTCCCGCGCATCGAATCGGCATTCACCAGCAACGGCACATTGGTCTCTTCGTAACCGTGTTCGTTGGTGTGCAGATCCAGCATGAACTGCGCCAATGCGCGATGCAGCCGCGCTAACTGGCCGCGCAACACGGTGAAGCGCGCGCCGCTGAGTTTGGCCGCGGTCTCGCCATCCAGCCAACCGCGGCGGGCGCCGAGTTCGACATGATCTTTCACATCGAAATCGAAGCTGCGCGGCGTACCCCAGCGATGTTGCTCGACATTGTCATGCTCATCCGCGCCAAGCGGCGCCGACGCGTGCGGCAAATTGGGCAGGCCCGACGCGATCGTCTCGATCTTGGTCAGCACCGCGGCCAGATCGCTCTCGCGACGTTTGAGTTCGTCGCCGAACGCCGCGACTTCGGCCATGATCGCCGACACGTCCTCGCCTTTGGCTTTGAGCATCCCGATCTGCTTGCTCTTGGTATTGCGAAGGTTTTGCAGTTCCTGGGTGCGTATCTGTATCTGTTTACGTTCGTTTTCGAGCATCAGCAGCTCGGCGACGTCCAGTTCATAGCCCCGACTCTGTTTGAGTCGAGCGGCTAGTTCGGCGGGTTGTTGGCGCAACAATGCGGGATCGAGCATGGCGAATGCGGGAGGCGTGAGCAAACGAAGATTATCGCCCAAACCGGACGAAACCGGCATTGGTCGCATCTTCGCTCCATCGCGGCGCCCCAAACGCCAACGCGCCGCCAGCGCATCGTTATCGGCGCGGCTCGGGCCGGTGTGTCACTGGGCATGACTCGATTCGATCCATCCGACGATCCGATTCGGACAGTGAGCGCATACGCGCTTGGGCACGCACTCGACCACACACTGGCGTCGACAGACCCAGCGGATCACGGCGCAGACCGCACGCGCGGCGCAGTTTGCGGCGGCGGTCACGGCATTGGCTGAATTCGAGCCGAACCCGTCAACCGATGCGCGATCCATTCGGGTCGTTTCCAAGGGGGTATGCCACAATGCCGGCTCCGTCCATGCCCTCCCCCTCCGCATGTCGACACTCCGCACTTTGACTGCGCAGGGAACGCGCTGGGGCCTGTCCCGCCGCGCATGGCGGATCATCGTTGGCGGTTTCGCCCTGGGATTGCTGCTGGGCCTGGGCGCTTTTCTGCTGATGTGGCTGGATCAGCGCAACGACAAAGAGTTCTATCGCGCCGAAGGCAAGCCGGACCAAGTCGACGGTCAGATTTTCGAACCGCTGCCCGCCCCGCTGCCCGGCGAAAGCGCCTCGCGTGGCGCCAGCGGCATGTCCGAAGCCGCGGAGGCGGCTGCGAACAGGCCGCGCCCCATCGAACAACGGCCATCGCCCAGCGTCGCCCCATCACCCGGCAATCCGGTTGCGGCCACGACAGCGCCGACGCAGAGCCGCCCCGAACCGACGCTCGCACCAGGCTCGCAACCGGTCGCCATCTCGCGTCCTGCCCCCAAATACCCGTCTGACGCCTTGCGCCGCGGCGAAAGCGGCAAGGTCGTCGTACGCGTCGACGTCGGCGCGGATGGCGTGCCGACCGAGGTCAGCCTGGTCGAGCGCAGCCGCTCGCGCTCGCTTGATCGCGCCGCGCTCCAGGCCGCGCGACAGTGGCGTTTCCGCCCTGCACAACGCGGCGGACAGGCGATCGCCGGCACGGTTGAGATTCCGATCGAATTCACCCTTCAGCGCTGATCCACCGATCGATCGCAAACCGCCGCAAACTGCCATGACCTGGCCGGCCAAGGCTCGAACTCACGCGGTGTCTCGGGCCTCAATCAGATTCCACTGTCCGCAAACCGAATCCGATCGAGCGGACCAGTGATTCGAAATCCGGGAACGAAGTCGCGACATTGGCGACATCGGCGATGACGATCTCCTCGCCGCAACACTGCGCGGCAACGGCCATAGCCATCGCGATGCGGTGATCGCCGCGACTGTCGATAACCAGACGCGCCTGCGCGCTTGGCGACCCGCCATGGATCTCCGCGCCATCCGCGGTCTCATCGACGCGGATACCGAGCGCGCGCAATCCGACCGACATCGCGCCAAGACGGTCCGATTCCTTCACTCTCAACTCTGCGGCGCCGCTGATCCGGGTGGTCCCTTCCGCGCAAGCGGCGGCCGCGAACAAAGCCGGGAATTCGTCGATCATGTCCGGCACCCACGCAACGGGAACATCGATTCCGCGCAACCTCGCCGTTCGTACGCGCAAGTCCGCGACCGCTTCACCGCCCTCTTCGCGTGCGGCGCTCACCGTGATATCGGCCCCCATCTCGCGCAAAGCCTGCAACAGACCGGTGCGCCTGGGATTCATACCGACCGCTTCGAGCGTCAGGTCAGATCCGGGCACGATGCTGGCCGCGGCCAGGAAAAACGCCGCAGAGGAAAAATCCGCCGGCACATGGACGTCGGTCGCACGCAGCGCCTGCGCGGCGGCGCCCGCACCGCGCAAGCGTGCGAAGCCAGGCTCGAATTCGATCGGCCAACCGAACGCCGCGAGCATGCGTTCGGTGTAATCCCTGGTCGGATGGGCCTCGCGCACTGTCGTTTCGCCATCGGCATACAGCCCGGCCAGCAGCAAGGCCGATTTCACTTGCGCGCTGGCGACAGGCAGCGTGTAGTCGATTCCACGCAATGCGCGGCCACCGCGGATACGCAATGGCGGCAAACCGCCGTTCTCGCTATCGATGATCGCGCCCATCTCGGCCAGGGGCTCGATCACTCGCCGCATCGGCCGTTTCGACAACGACGCGTCGCCGATCAGCACGCTATCGAAGGACTGACCGGCCAGCGCACCGGCGAGCAAACGCATGCCGGTGCCGGCATTGCCGCAGTCCAGGGGCAACGGGCTGCCGCGCAAGCCTCGAAGGCCAACGCCATGGACGATGCGGGTCTGCGAAGAAGGCGCTTCGATGCGCACGCCGAGCTGTTGGAAGACCGCGGCGGTCGAGCGTGTGTCCTCGCCTTCCAGAAAACCGTCGATCCGCGACACCCCCTCAGCCAATGCGGCGAGCATGATCGCGCGATGCGACACCGACTTGTCGCCAGGCACCCGGATGCGCCCGCGCAAGGGTCGCCCTGGCGCTGCGATCCAGTCATGGCGCGGCTGCATGTGCGCCTTGTCGGTCATGCCAGCACCTCATCGAGTCCGGCGAGCAGACGCCGATGCTCATCGGCATGACCGACCGTGATGCGCAGGCAATGGCCGAGGCCATACCCACCCATCGGCCTGAGTACGATCCCGCGAGCGCACAGTGCGGTCTCGATCGCGGCGACGCGCGCTTCCTCGCCGGGGTCGGCGAATCGCGTCAGCACGAAATTGGTCTGCGACGGGAAGGGTTGCAGCCCACGTCGCCGTAAAGCGGCGGTCAGCATCGTCCGCTGCTCGGCATTGCGCGCCACGCACCAGCGCAGATGGTCGACATCGCCGAGGGCGGCTTCGGCCGCGGCCAAGCCCGCGCTATTGACGTTGAAGCTCTCGCGCACCCGTTCCATCACCGCGATGAGCTCTGGATGCCCGATCGCGTAACCCACGCGCAACCCTGCCAGAGCATAGGCTTTGCTGAAAGTGCGGGTGACGACGAGATTAGGATGACGCTCGACCAATCCGAGCGCCGAGGTCCAATCCAGCGCATCGACGAATTCCGCATAAGCCTCGTCGACCACCACGATGACCTCCCGAGGCAACTTGGCCATGAAAGCCTCGAAAGCCTCGGCTGCGTACCAAGTCCCGGTCGGATTGTTCGGATTGGCCAGATACGCCAGTCGCGCGACGGCGGCGCGCGACGTATCGAGCACGGCGGTGGCCAACGCGTCGAGATCGTGACCGCGCGGCATAGCGCTCTCGTCCGGTAAGCAGGGCGCCACGCGCAGGTGCGCGCCAGCCGCCTGTGCAGCGATGGCATACACCGCGAAACCGTGCCGAGACGCAACCACATCGGCCCCGGGGCCAGCGAAGACCTGCGCGAATTGCATCAGCAGCTCGTGCGATCCATTGCCGAGCAGGACCGCTTGCTGCGACACGTCGTGATGCGCCGCCAAGGCACGCTTGAGATCACTGCCCAACGGGTCCGGATAACGGAAGCTGTCATGGATCGCACCCAGCACGGCTTCTTTGGCGCGCGCGCTCGGCCCATAGGGGTTTTCGTTAGAGCCCAGTTCGATCAGTGACCCGTCTGCGAAACGCCGACGCAAGCCGACCAGATCATGGCCGGGATCGTAGGCGCGCAGACGCTGGATCCCAGTTTGCGCGAGAGAAACGAAGAAATTTTCCGGCACCCCGGGCATAACGCCGTGTCCCCGGATCAAGGCACGGCGACCGGATACGAGCCGAGCACACGCACGTCGCCCGCGTATGCGTCGATCTCGGCCAGCGCGTCTTTCAGCGGCGATTCTTCGGCATGGCCTTCGACATCGATGAAGAAGGCGTATTGCCAGAGCTTGCCGTGCGCGGGCCGCGATTCGATCCGGTTCATGCTGATCGCACGCCGGGCGAGCGGTTCGAGAATGCGATAGAGCGCACCGGGCTGATCGCGGATGAACACCAGCAGCGAAGTGCGATCGTTGCCCGAACTCGGGAACGAGGCGCGGCCGATCACCAGGAAGCGTGTGGTGTTGTCGTCGCGGTCCTCGATCGGGCCGGCGACGACCTTCAGCCCATAGGCGTGACCGGCGTTTTCGCCTGCGATCGCCGCGGCGTCGTCGGCGTTGCGCGCACGACGCGCGGCCTCGGCGTTGCTGACCACGGCGTGTTTTTCGGCCACGGGCAGATTCTGCCGCAACCAGGCTTTGCACTGCGCCAGCGACAGCGTATGCGAATACACCCGCTCGATATCTTCGATATGGCCGGTGCGCGAGAGCAGATACTGGTGCACGCGCAATTCGACCTCGCCGCAAATCATCAGCGGTGAAGTGAGGAACAGATCGAGCGTGGACTGGATTGTGCCGGTGCCCGAGTTCTCAACCGGCACCACCCCGAAATCGGCATGGCCGGCGGCGACTTCGTCGAACACTTCCTCGATCGTCACTAACGGCATAGCCTTGGCCGAATGGCCGAAATGCTTGTAGACCGCCTGTTGCGAGAACGTGCCTTCCGGACCGAGGTAACCAACCCGCAGCGGCTCCTGCTGGGCCAGGCAGGCTGACATGATTTCGCGGAATAGGCGCACCAGCACTTCGTCCGACAGGGGCCCTTCATTGCGATCGACCACGCGACGCAACACTTGCGCCTCGCGCTCGGGGCGGTAGTAGTCGACGGCCGCCGCGAGTTTGCCCTTGGCCTTGCCGACCTGATGCGCCCAGATCGCACGTTCGGCGATCAGCGTCTGGATCCCGCGGTCGATACCATCGATCTGCGCGCGCACGGCAGCCAGATCCGGCCGCCCCTGCGCATCGGTGGGAATATCCATGCGGGCTTTCGCTGCAGCCTTGGCGACGGATGGCTTGGCGGATGTTTTCCCGCCGCTCCGAGGGTGCTTCGCAGCGGCCTGAGAGGCACGGGTTGATTTGCGGCGCTTGTCAGTCGGCATGGATGTCACCCTGAGATCATTCGGTCATCCATGACGCGATTGGAAATCCTGCATGAAGGCCACGAGCGCCTTGACTCCCGCCACGGGCATGGCGTTGTAGATCGAGGCGCGCATTCCGCCAAGCGCTCGGTGCCCCTTCAGCGCGATCAACCCGGCGGCCTTGGCTTCGGCCAGGAAAGACTTGTCCAAGGCGTCGTCGTGCAGGAAGAACGGGATGTTCATCCGCGAACGCACCGCAGGATCGACCTCGTTCCGGTAGTAGCCCCCCGAACCGTCGATCGCCGCATAGAGCAAGGCCGCCTTTTCGGCGTTACGACGCGCGAACTCGGCGACGCCGCCTTCGGCCAGCATCCACTTGACGTTGAGGCCGAGCATGTACCAGTTCCAGGTCGGCGGCGTATTCAGCATCGACTCGCCCTTGAGGTGCGCGGCATAGGTGAAGATGTCTGCACGCGGTTGCCCAGCCCGCTCCAGCAATTCCCGGCGTACGATCACCACGGTGACGCCGACCGGACCGAGGTTCTTCTGCGCGCCGGCGTAGATCAGGCCGTACTTTGAGATATCGATCGGCTCGGAAGCGATGCTCGAACTGAAATCGGCGAACAACGGCGTATCGCCGGTATCCAGCGTGTCGCCATAATGGGAGGGCCGGTATTCGACGCCGTGGATGGTCTCGTTGGCGGTGATGTGGACATAGGCTGCATCCTTCGACAACCGCCAATCGGAGCGCGCCGGGATATCACGGAAACCACCGGCTTCGCTGCTGGCGACCGTATTCACGGCGACATAGGGTTTGGCCTGTTTAATCGCCGTCTTGCTCCAATGTCCGCTGACCACATAGTCCGCGCTTTGGCCCGGAGCGGCGAGATTCAGGGGGATCAGCGCCTGTTGCGTGGTCGCGCCGCCGGATAGGAACAGCACGGCGTAATCGTCCGGAATCGACATCAGCGCCCGCAGGTCTGCTTCGGCCTCGGCCGCGACCTGGATGAATTCAGGGCCGCGGTGGCTGTGTTCGACGATCGAAGCGCCCGAATCGCGCCATTCCAGCATCTCGGCCTGGGCCTGGAGGAGAACGCTTTCGGGCAAGGTGGCGGGGCCGGCACTGAAATTGAAGGCGCGCGACATTGGGAGATCCGTAGACTGACGTGGGGATGCCGAGTATGCCGCAGCGCAGCATGCCTGCGCCATGCAACTTTTCGCCGACTTCGTGCCTCTAGGGCCTGTCAACGATGAGCAGCCCAACGACCTGCCCCGGCTCGGTCATGGGTAACCGATTGATTCATCAGCCACGTTCTCGGGCATGTCGCATCAGATAAGACTCACGCGGTGCATTAACTTGATCGGCAAGCCATGAAGTTGAAACCAGACAAACCTCGACCTCGTATGGTCTGTTTATACTCGGACGAACAGGAGCCGGATCATGTCCCATCGCCTGCCTTTGCGCGCGCTGCTAAGCGTGCCCGCCAGCGAAATCACTGACGAAGCGGTCTATCGCAATCGGCGACGCCTCCTCGCGGCGCTTGCCGCCTCTCCGATGCTCTCGCTGGCCGGGTGCGCCGAGGCCGAACCTCCCGCCCCCGTCAAAGCCCGAGTCGACCCTGCCGCTTTGAAGTCGGGGTTCAAGACCACTGAAGAACTCACCCGGCTGGAGGACATCGCTAGCTACAACAATTTCTACGAATTCGGCACAGGCAAGGTCGACCCTTCGCGAGCCAAGAAAACGCTGCGGACCGATCCCTGGACTGTCAGCATCGGCGGTGAATGCGCAAAACCCGGGCGCTTGGATCTGAGCGCTCTGATCAAAGGGCTCCGTCCGGAAGAACGCGTCTATCGCCTACGCTGCGTGGAAGGTTGGTCGATGGTCATTCCCTGGCTCGGCATTCCGTTGGGCGACGTACTGAAGCGTTTCGAGCCGGGTTCGAAGGCGAAATACGTCGCATTCACAACGCTCGCCGACCCCGTGCAGATGCCCGGGGTACGTTACGCGTCGATCGATTGGCCCTACCGCGAGGGGCTCCGCATCGACGAAGCCATGCATCCTCTGACGCTGCTCGCCACAGGACTCTACGGCAAGCCGCTGCCACAGCAGAATGGCGCTCCTGCGCGTCTGGTCGTGCCTTGGAAATACGGTTTCAAGAGCATCAAGTCGATCGTGGCGATCGATTTCGTCGAGACAATGCCGCCGACATCCTGGAACGAACTGCAACCACGGGAGTATGGGTTCTTCAGCAACGTCAACCCGAAAGTCGACCACCCGCGCTGGAGCCAGAAGACGGAGCGCAGGATCAGCGGTACGGCCAGCAAACTTTTCGCCGAAAGAATTCCAACCCGCATGTTCAACGGATACGCAGAACAAGTGGCCCATCTCTATGCCGGCCTCAATCTTCGGAAGTGGTTCTGAGTCCGCTTTGCAGTCGCGCTGGCCCGGCCATCGCGGGGAAGCTGTTGAACAACAGTCCACTAAGGCCAGACCGGATGGCGACGCAAGCAGGCCGCTTTTCAACAACCTGCTAAACGCTTCATCCGCCAGAAGCGGGCACAGACCTTGAGCCTGCGACGTTTGAATCACGTCTCGATGATGTTGTTCCGACCTTCCCTTGCACGACGCCATGACCGCGCAACCTCCCCGGTGCGAAATAGCCCCTGCGATCCGACCTTATGCCCTCCATTTTTTCCCGACTCGCCCTAGTCAAAGCCCTGGTCCATCTTCTCTGTCTGACGCCGCTGGCGATCCTGGCTTGGCAATTTCGCGACGTCTACGTCAATCACAGCGATGCGCTCGGCGCCGACCCGGTCGCGAACATCGAACACCGCCTGGGGATCTGGGCCTTGCGCATGCTGCTGCTCGCGCTAGCGATCACGCCGTTACGCCAACTCACCGGTCAGGCGATTCTCGTCCGCTTGCGCAGAATGGTCGGACTGTATGCCTTCGCTTATGCGACTGCGCACTTTGCGGCCTATCTGGTACTGGATCTGCGCGGGTACTGGACTCAGATCTTCGAGGACATCGCCAAACGCCCCTACATCACGGTCGGGTTTGTCGCCTGGCTGTTGCTGGTGCCCTTGGCGGTCACATCGACCCAGGGGTGGATCCGCCGCCTCGGCCGCCGCTGGGGTCTGTTGCACAGACTGGTGTACGCCATCGGCATACTGGCGGTGCTGCATTTCTGGTGGCTGGTCAAATCCGACCTGCGTGAGCCCGCGCTCTATGCGGGCATTCTCGCCGCATTGCTTGGGTGGAGACTATGGCGGGCCATGTCGCGTCGAAGGGCCGCGGCAGTGAGCGCCCTGAACTGACATCCGCCCTTACATCCACAGACGTGTGTCTGCCGGCCCTGTCCTGGCGGACCATGCTTATCCTGCAAGAGTCCAGGTCATCCAATCGTCAGACGACAGGAGCCATGACGCTCAGCCGTTGCCGAACCAGAACAGCGCGGTCAGCGCGATCGCCAACAGCGCGGCCGCTAGCAACAGCCAGGGCAGGCGCCATCTGCGAGTCCCCCGCATATCGGCGCTCAGCTCTGCCCCGGGCCCATGATCGGGCTCCGATGTCTTGGACAAGGCCGCAGTCGTCGCGGCCGGCGCTTCGATCACGAAACGATGATGCGTGTCGAAAACGATCTGATCGCCCGGCGCCAATGACGCATCGCGCACCGCTTCGCCATTCACTACACTGCCGTCGCCAGATCCGAGGTCGCGCAATACGATCCTGTCCCCGATCATTTCGATACGGGCATGGCGCTCGGCAAAGGCTGCATCATCGATCCGGATATCTGCTTCGTCGCTACGTCCCACCAGCCGCGGAGATTCAAGGGTGAAGCTGCGACCGTGATGCCGGCCGCCGACGCCACGCACCACGACCCGGCAATCCCCACGAAATTCACCCGGCAGATGCCGATAAGCCTCGGGCAGGGTTTCGACGCCATCGTTGGAAACCAATAGCATCTCGACACCGTCGAGGTAGATCGCATCCCCCAGGCGCAGCATGGCCATGCGTTGCACGGGGCGGCCATTCACATGAACCCCGCGTGCCCCTTGGGCGACGGTCATCCACACGCCGCGCCGATCCACGCATAACCGGATCAACGGCGCGTCGGCCTCCTCGACCAGCCCGACCGTATCGCCGATGCGGCCGATGGCGTGAACGCCGGCAGTCAGCGGCATTTCGGGGTGGTGATGCTCGGGGAATCGGAGTTTCAAACCTTCCATGCGGGCGCAATCTAACAGGTTGTTCAAAAACGATCATCCCGATCGCATTCGCGTCGCGAGCCAGGACGCGCTTCGGACGATGCGCCAGCATGGAACCCCATGGCGACGAACCCGACGCCATCGCCGGAAGACGATGCGGCGACTCGTCATGGGCTTGGCGGCAGCCCACACGATGCGCAGAATATCGGCACCTAGCCGAGGAGAGCGTTCCATGTCCGGTATCGATATCCGCCATGCCCATTCCCTGCCGATGGCCAAAGCGCGCAAAGCGGTCGAGGAAGTGGCGGAAAAGCTCGCCGAGCGTTTCGATGTCGAGTACGCGTGGGACGGCAATACGCTCAACTTCAACCGCTCCGGTGTCGATGGCAAGATCGCTTTGGCGCCCAAGCAATTGCACGTGACGGCGAAACTCGGTTTCCTGTTGTCGGCGTTGAAAGGACCGATTGAGCACGAAATCCAACGCGTGCTTGACGAACGGTTCGGCTGAACGTTACCGGCGCCGAAAGGTCGTCGAAAGCCCTTGTTCTACACAGGCGGCCCTACCCTGGCTTGGGTTTGGCGTCTCGGCCGCCTGGTCCGGCGGCTGGCGTTTGGTGCGCCCGCATCCTCTCCGGCAACGGCGCGAACGGCTCCGGGTGGCCGGCGAACAGACGCCGACACACTTCTCGCTCGCTGCGTTCGATCTCCGCGAGCGAGAAGTGTGTCGGCGTCTGTTCGCCGGCCACCCGGAGCCGTTCGCGCCGTTGCCGGAGAGGATGCGGGCGCACCAAACGCCAGCCGCCGGACC
>SSEV01000248.1 GCA_008015095.1 Lysobacteraceae bacterium
AATCCGATCTGCTCGATCTGATCGAGGCCGCAGTGGACGGACGACTGCATGCGACCGAAGCGGATTGGAGCCCGATGGCCTCGTTGGGCGTGGTGATGGCGGCAGCGAATTATCCGGACGCGCCGCGCAACGGCGATCCGATCCATGGTTTGGACGTGCCGATTTCGTCATGCGCCAAAGTCTTCCATGCGGGAACCCGCATCGAACACGGTCGCGTCGTCACATCGGGAGGGCGCGTCCTGTGCGTCTGCGCACTAGGCGATACCGTGGGCGAAGCCCAACGCGAGGCTTATGCTGCGCTGGGACCGATTTCATGGGACGGAGAATTCCACAGGCACGATATCGGCTGGCGCGCGATTGCGCGCGAGCGGTCATTGGACTGAACCGAACACGGCCGGATGACTGTCGGCGCGCCTGGAGCTCGGCGTTTCCAATGTTTCGACGGCCTGTTGAAAACGCACTGCTTTGCGTTTTTTGACTCGCCGCATCCTTGCGGCCGCCGCTGCGCGGCCAGTGCGGCTGTTCGCGTCGGCGCGTGTCGGTGCAATCAAGCCGCAAGTTCGGTCGATGCCCGGACTCGCTCACAACGCATCCATCGCCTACGCGCTTGCCTCGTCGGCGCAGCCCTCCATGGCTACGCTCGCAGTCCGTTTTTCAACAGCCCCCTGTATGGAGCCAGCCCATCACGGGGCCAGTCTGCTGCCGGTTGCGCAACGTTGATCTCACGCCCCCTCCGCGCCGGATTTCAACGCCCGCGCTTGGCTGGCCTGCTTTGATCGCGCCCGGCGCGGGATAGCTCGTCGATCAGCCCGCGGACCAATTTGCGCTGGCCGGTCGGCAATCGCAAAAACGCCTCGATCGCCAGCTGGTCCAGCGGATTCATCCGCCACTCGCCTCGGGTTTCGCGAACTTTGCGACCACTGTCACCATATTGCAGTTGCTGGGGTTCCATTGACAGCATGCGAGCCAGCGCGCGCAGGTTCGCCTGCCGTGGCATGGCGCGGCCATTCAACCAACCGGATATGGCCTGTTGTGATACCGGTTCACCATCGAACCGGGCCAGGAGCTTGACCAGCTCGGCGGGGCTCTCGCTGACCCCCGCTTGCTGCAACGCGGCACGGAGGCGCCGGCTGAAGGCGAGTTGTTCGGTTTTCATGCGCCGACGTTAGGGCGGCGCACATCAGGATTTGAAAGAGATGGTTTTTTTAAAACGAAAAAGTATGTTCACCCAAGTTACGCGGACCATACCTGAGCGAAGGGAGGGGTTGTTCAGCTTGAACCTTCCGCTTTAGAGAACTCTTCGATCAGCGTACGCAAGAGCTTGCGCTGTGCGGCAGGAAGCCGCAGGAAAGCATCGATCGCCAGACGGTCGCGGGGATTGACCCGGCGTGTGACTGCCGAATCCCGCACCGCCGGCCTGCCCTGTCGCTCCCCGTATTGCAGTTGCTGGGGATCCACCGACAGCATTTTTGCAAGTGCTTTCAGATTGGCCTGCCTTGGCATAGCGCGACCGTTCAACCAGCCCGAGACGGCTTGTTGCGATACCGGCATCCCACCGAAGCGGGCGAGCAGCCTGACCAGTTCCGCAGGGCTCTGACCCACTCCGGCTTGATACAGGGCTGCGCGCAGCCGTTCGCTGAACGCGACTTGTTCATTATTCATCTACCTAACGTTAGGCCGGTGCACGCCGGCGTTTGAAAGATATGATTTGTACTGTATCAAACTTTTTGTTACATTCAAATCGCTCAATTCCAGGGATGGCCATGTCGACCGCCGACCGCTCGGAATCCACCGCCCCTCATCCGGCCAAACAGCAAACAGCTGGGCCGCAGATCGCCGCACCTCCGACAGCTGGCTTTCTAGCGGCTCAACCTCTGTCGATCTCGTCCGACCTAGCCTCGCTCAACTCGGGGTCCGATACGGGGCCAGCGATCGCCGGCCCTCCCGCCATCTCAACCGATCGCGCTTCATTAACCGATCGCGCTTCGTCGGCACTCATGTCTCCCACTCACGCCATGCCTGTTGGCGCCAGGGGCCGCGAACGATTCGCGCTCCAACCCACGGCGTTGCAATCGGCGCTCGATTACTGCGCAAAACGCCTCATTGCGGAGATTGACGATCCGCAGCGGCATGGCAAGTCCCCCATGCTTGCGCACCGACTGACGCCCGCCGCGGCGCTCTTGCTGCGCTGGTGGTTCGCAACCGAAGCCTGCGGCGCGCGTCCGTTGAATTTCAATCCGGGACAACGACAGGCCATCCTGCACACGATTCTCGCGCATGAAATCCTGGGCAGTGACGACCCCCTCGAACTGCAGCGCGCGGCCTGGGAGGAAGCTCCCATGCTCGCGTCGAAGGTCGACATCCCCTGTTACGGATATCGCGACAGCACCTATTCGCTTCGACTCGCCGCCAACTCGGGCCTGCGTTGGGTCGCGCAGGCCCTGATGCTGTGGCAATGGTGGAACCGCCACGAAATACGTGCGCAGGAACGTGAGGATCGTCGTTACGACGATCGCTTCGTATGGCTGGTCGGCGACACAAACGCGGAAGCCCGCATCCGCTCGGCCCTGCTCGGCCCTCTTGCACCGGATGGTCGCCACGATCCGGCAGGCGCCAGCCTTAT
Organism: Lysobacteraceae bacterium; assembly: GCA_008015095.1. Taxonomy (GTDB): domain Bacteria; phylum Pseudomonadota; class Gammaproteobacteria; order Xanthomonadales; family Xanthomonadaceae; genus Lysobacter_I. The sequence continues at coordinate 2,624 of SSEV01000248.1, forward strand.
ACGTCATGCGCGCTTGTTCCTGCCACCGGGACTGCGCCCTCGTCTGCTCGAATGGCTGCAGGCCTGCGCGGATACGGATGCCGCCCTGCCACGAGATCTGGGATGCGTGACGCTCATGGCCGAGAGAATGCCGGCCCCGCAGCTCGCCGCAGCGCTCGCCAAGGAAAGCGCCGCCGATGCTGCGCGCGAATCCAGCGCTGATTTACGCCTGATCGCTGGGGCGCACGGAGCGATCAATGACAGCACGATGTCAGGTGCGTCGATCCGCGGCTTGCTGCGGATCGCTTTGATCTCTGCGCATGATCCGGACGCGCATGCGCTTATCCCGCAGCATGCGCCGATCGTCGATTTTGCTCCTGACGCCGCCGCGCGATGCGGCGTAACGAAATCGGTGCTGCTGGAATACGACGACAGCCGTCGTTTGCCGCCCTTGAGACTGAAGCCAAGACGGCATTGGGGAGGTCGGCCGCGTTTGCCGCGCGCGCATCGCGAGCAACTGCGCATCGGTCTGAACGAATTGCGCTGGCGCGCGCCCGATTTCACCGCGCTGGATCCGTCTCGCGCACCCGTGATGCTGATTTGCTGCGAAGAGCCCTGGCTGCTGCGTGGAGTGGTCCATGCGTTGGCGGAACTGGGCGTCGCCCCCGAACGCATCCTATGTATGGATCCAGCACAACCACCGAGACAGGTGGCGCAAGCCGCAGTCGATGTCATCGTTGATGCGCTCCCCGCACGATCCACGCCTGTCGATGCGCGAATCTGCGTGATCGTCCCACTACGCACCCGCGCCGGCCGCGAGTCGCCGCTCTCGCCGATGTCGGTGCTCGCGCCCGGCCTGCGGTCGCAATGGCGCGAACAGGATTTCGCTGAGATCCGCAGCGAGAATCGCGAACGGATCGCTGCGGGCCGACTACCGGGCAATCTGCTGGATGCGCTCAGTGTGATCGAACATCCGCGATTCCACGACGACTATCGCGAACTACTGGCATGCGGCATTGCGTTTCGCGGCAGCGCACGGCGCATCGGCGCGGCGACGGGCGATTTGTTCCGTGGCGCTCTGCGCGAAGCATGGGCAAGCGCACAATCAATCGCACAATCAATCGATTCCATACCGGGACGTCCTTCCGCGCCAGCGATTCCGGCCTCTCTGCGGATTCTGCTCGACGAAGCGCCGACACAATTCCTAAGAAGGCGCCAGTCGATGGCAACCCCTCGTTGTCCCTACACCCATCTGGGCTGGTCAATCGACAGCAGCGGGCTGCATCGCGCTTTCATCGAAGCCGCCGAGGCGGATCCGGAGATCGAGGCCTATTGCCTGATCGATCCGCGCAGACACGCCACGGGTTGCCGCGACGCGTTGCTCGAATACGGATTGCGCCTGCGTGGAATGCCGGACGCCATCGTGCTGACTGCGCGGCAAGGCTTTGCCGTCGAATTCGCCGCGTCGATCGCTTTCGCCGACGCCGGTTCAGGGGATGCCCGTCGCGCCGTGGCGCGCTGGTGCGCGCAGCTCGGCGCAGACCCCGATGAGGAGCGCCGCGGACGGGCGTGGCGTCCCGTACGGTTGCAGGCTCCCTTGTTCTGGTCGTGGAAACGCCGGTGCTCGCCGCTCTCCGCGCTGCTTACCGCACTGGCGGCGAATGCGGCTTTCGTGGGCGCGCAGTGCCGCCCTCGGCCGCTCGCGGATCCCTGAGAGCCTGTTGTATGCCGGCGCATGCCACAGCGCAGAAAGCCCCGCAGGGTGTGCGTTTTTCGCCAACCTGATAGTCTCGCCCCGACCAGAGGGGAGGCCGCATGGCGCACAACCAGTTCGATCTGCTCGGGCAACGCAGGTTCCTGCCCTTCTTCCTGGTCCAATCTTTGGGCGCTTTCAACGACAACGTCTACCGGCAGGCGATCATCGGCATGCTGTTCTGGCTGGGCGTCGACCAGGCCCAGCGCACGCTGTACACCAATCTCGCGCCGGCACTGTTCATATTGCCGTTTTTCCTGTTTTCCGCCACGGCCGGCCAGATCGCCGAAAAGCTCGAAAAATCGCGTTTGATCCGCATCACGACGACCATGGAGATCGTGATCATGTCGGTCGCGGCGGTGGGATTCCTGCTGCAGAACATGCCGCTGCTGCTGGTCGCGCTGTTCGGCACCGGGTTGCAGTCCGCGCTGTTCGGGCCGGTGAAGTATTCGATCCTGCCTTCTGTGCTCAAGCCCGAGGAACTGACCGGCGGGAACGGCCTGGTCGAAATGGGCACATCGATCTCGATCCTGGTCGGCATGATCGCCGGCGGACTGATTTTCCAGGTCGCTGATAGCCGCGGCCCGGTGGCCGCAGCGACCGCGATCGTGCTGCTCGCGGTCATCGGCAATCTGGTGAGCCGCCTGATCCCCAAAGTCGACGCTGGCGCGCCCGATCTGAAAGTGCACGTCAATCCGATTCCGGAATCGCGTCATGTGCTATCGCTCGCGCGCAAGCAACTGGCGGTCCGCAATTCGATGCTGGGCGTGTCGTGGTTCTGGTTCTTCGGCACCGTGCTCACGGCGCAATTGCCGACTTACGCCGAAATCAACCTCGGCGGCAACATCAGCCTGTATCTGTTCGCGTTCGCATTGTTTTCGGTGGGAACGGGCATCGGTTCGTTGCTATGCGAGAAATTGTCGGGGCGTACGGTCGAAATCGGCTTGGTTCCGCTTGGCGCCTTCGGCATGAGCGCGTTCCTGCTCGATCTCTACTTCGCGCGCACCGGGGCGCCGCCGACGACTGGCCTGGACGTCATGGGCTTCCTCGACCAGCCAGGCGGCTGGCGCATCGCGATCGATCTCACCGGGATCGGGCTGTTCGCCGGCCTGTTCATCGTGCCGCTGTTCGCACTGATCCAGAGCCGCACACCGAAGAGCGAGTTGTCGCGGGTCATTTCCGCAGTCAACATCCAAAATGCGTTCTTCATCGTGCTCGCAGCCGTGCTGAGCGTTCTGCTGCAGACGCAACGGCTGGAACTCGGCGCGCTCGACATACCGATGCCGGGGCTGAGCATCCCGCAGCTATTCCTGTGCCTGGCGATCGCCAATACATTGGTCGCGATCTGGATCTTTACGATCGTACCCGAATTCCTGATGCGCTTCCTCAGCTGGGCGCTGGTGCATGCGCTGTATCGGTTGAAGTTGCACGGGATCGAGAAACACGTCCCCGATGAAGGTCCGGGGCTGATCGTCTGCAATCATGTCAGCTACATGGATGCGCTGATACTTTCGGCCAGCATTCCGCGACCGGTGCGCTTCGTAATGCATTACAAGATCTTCAATATCCCGGTGATGCGCTGGATTTTCCGTACCGCGAAGGCGATCCCAATCGCCAGCGCGAAAGAAGACCCCGAAGTCATGCGGCGCGCTTTCGAGGAGGTCGACGCGGCTTTGGCCGACGGACAGCTCGTGGGCATCTTTCCGGAAGGCGCATTGACCCGCGATGGCCAGATCGCACCGTTCAAACCCGGTGTGATGCGGGTGCTTGAGCGCCGACCGGTGCCCGTCGTGCCGCTGGCGATGAAGAATATGTGGACCAGCATGTGGAGCAAACGCGACGGACGTCTCGGTCAGATGCGGGTGCCCAGACGCTTCCGGGCGCATATCGAGGTGCTGGCCGATGCACCATTCGATGGCCGGGATGTCCGTCTCGATCAGATCGAAGCGAAGGTCCGCACGATGCGGGGGGATGCGGCCTAATAGGTTTTTCCGCCGCCTGCTGACGTTCGCTGCCGCGATGGGGAGGTCCATCGCGAGAAATGACCGCGGACAGATTTGCACGGCGCTCCGGAATCGGCACAATGGCCGGGATTGCGCGCACCGGCCGTCATCAAGGGCTGCAGCCTCCGACGTGACCTGTTCGCATAGCTCGTCCCCATCATTCCGCCTCGGAGACTTTCGATGAACACCAGTGTCGCGCCCGGCAATATTCCTAACCACATGGTCTGGGCGATCGTCTCGACCGTCCTCGGCCTATGCCTGTGCTGTCCGGCGCTGGGGACCGGCATCGTGGCGATCGTCTTCGCGAGCAAGGTCAACAACCTGCTCAACCAGGGCGATATCGACGGCGCGCGTCAGGCGTCCAACAACGCCAAGACTTGGTGCATGGTCACCACAGGCTTGGCCGTGCTCGGCTTGATCATCAACATCGTCTACTTCTCGATGGGCGGCTTCGCTTCCTACATGGAAGCGATGCAGCAGATGCAACAGATGCGCTGAACCGATGGCGCTACGCCCACTGCATCTGGCGTTGGTCGCAGCGGCCATGCTGGCTGCTGCGACCGGCGCATGGTTGCTGTGGAATTTCGACCCCAATGCGCCGGACAATCCGTTTCCGCGCTGCAGCTTCCGTGCGCTAACCGGCTATTACTGCATTGGTTGCGGCATGACTCGCGCGATGCATGCCTTGATCCACGGCGACCTGGCGACCGCCATCGCGATGAATCCACTCGTGGTGCTGTCGATGCCGTTGATCCCGATGGTGGTGGCGCATTCCTACGGTTGGAAACCACGTGCTCTGCTGCCCATGCTGCGACTGACGTCGCGGCCGGCGTTCTGGCTGATTCTCCTGCCTGCGTACTGGGTCGCTCGGAATTTGCCGTGGTGGCCGTTTACCTGGCTGGCGCCGGGGTGAGCGGCGATTGGTCGCGCGGCCGTGGGATCCACTCGCGGATCAATCGCGCCGATGCTAGGGCCCGCTAGCGCAGCCATGGAGGGCCGCACCAACGAAGCACACACGCCAGCGATGGATGCGTCGTAAGCAACTCCGGGCATGAACCAGGCTCGCGAATGGACTGCACCGGCAGGCGCCGGTGCGAACATCCATGCTGGCCGCGAAGCGGCGAGCCGCAATGCTGCGGCGAGTCAAAACGCACAGGAAGTACGTTTTTCAACAGCCTGCTAAAGATGTCGCACATAGGCGATTTTCGCCTGCAAACCATTCTCGGCCAGATAGCGCACGTATTCCCGAAGCATCGGCGTATCCAGATGCTTTCTGCCCCATTCCTCTTCCGTGATGAAAACCAGCCTCGCGATGCGCTCTTTGCGTCTGCGGTTCCACAGCAACACTTTGACCACATCCTTGTAGAACTCGGCGTGCGATCCCTTGCCGGAAACTTTGAATTCGTACGCGGTACGACTGCTCTGGTCGAGCACATCGATCCTCTGATCGAATTCGGGCGCAACTAAAACCTCGATCCGATAGCGATCAGGGTCCAACGCATCCACAGCGGCACGCCAGGCTTTGGCAATCGCCTGCGAGTTCCTCGTGTTCTCGGAAACATCGCTACTGCCGCGCAAGCGCCGCGCAAAAGCCTCTTGCGCCTTCAGAATCACGAGATCGTCCATATTCGCCCGGTATCGAATTGTCGCTTGCGAGGACGGCTCAGCTCACCCACCCGGCCACAACGAAAAGGGCGAGGATGACCATCCACAACAGCAGAATGCGCCAGACCAGGCTCATCGCATCGCGCAACTCCGGAAGCGCGCCCAGTTGCGCCCAGGCATTCCCCGGGCTGGCCCCTTCTTCGATCAATTCCTGCGCTTCCTCGGCGATCTCGCTGCGCACGCTGGCGCGGGCGGCCGCACCGAGAAAGCCGTTCCCCAGCCTGAACGAAGCGCCGTCGCCATCGCGCCATGCGCCGATCACGGTATCGAAGTTCCCGACCAGCGCCAACGACAATGCCATCGCCTGAGCGACAGGCCAATCCAGCCACGACAGCAGATAACGCGCCCCCTCGCTCGCATCGTCATTGGGTGATTGAGCGAACTCCCCTTCGGCCGCGAGCGTGGTGAGACGGTAAAGCAGCGCCCCTACCGGCCCGAGCAACAGGAACCAGAACAAAACGCCAAACCATCTTCGCAGGGCATTGGCGAACACGGCCTCGACCATCAGCCCACCGTCGCCAGGATGTGTTTGCATCCGCGCATCGAGCCGCCGCGCGGCTTCGCGTCGGCCGTCAGGATCCTCGGCATCGATCACCGCGTCGACATCCGCGTCCAAGTCGCGCGGCCCCCAGACGTAGAACAACACCACCACCGCGAACAGCAGACCGACCACACCGGCCAGTGGCGTTCGCAACGCGAACTGGAACAGTCCAACCAGTAACAGCGGCGGGGCCAATGCCACCAGAATCCGTGAACGCATACGCCAAAGACTCTCGGCGGAGACTACCGGGTTCGATGGCATTCGATTGGACAGCCAACGCAGCCAAACGCCGTACCAATCGTAGCGACGTACCGCGACCGCCAGCGCTGGCGCCAAATGGCCCAGTGCAAGCGCGAAGATCACGGCGATCAGGGTCGCAGACATTTCGCGAGTCTATCAGAGCCTGTTCTGGATCTTTTCGGGCGGCGCCACAAGCTCAGAAGCGGGCTTTCAGGCCCCATGCGCAATGGTTTCGCCCGCGTACCAGCACTCGATCAGCCAGCGCGAAATCGAAATCGATGGAGATAACAGCAGTCCGTGCTCGCGATTCTCGCCACGTAGCGCGGCGCCGATCTCATCGCGATCGAACCAGCGCACGTCTTCCAATTCCTGATCGGCCTGCGGAGGATCGGGCTCGGCATCGGCGATGAATCCGAGCATGAGCGAGGAAGGGAAAGGCCATGGTTGCGACGCCAGATAACGACATTCGCGTACACGCACGCCCGATTCTTCCATGACTTCGCGGATCACGGCTTGCTCAAGCGCTTCTCCGGGTTCGACGAAGCCGGCGAGCGTGGAATACCGCCGGGGGGGCCATCCGGCCTGCCGTCCGAGCAACAGGCGGCCGCCTGCGCCAACCGCGACGATGACCGCAGGGTCGGTGCGCGGGTAGTGTTCGAGTCCGCAACCGATGCAGCGGCCCAGCCAGCCGCCACGGAAATAAGCGATCTCGCGGCCGCAACTGCCGCAGAAACGATGCCGCGATTGCCAGTGGAGCACCGCGCGCGCCTGCGCGAACAACGTGGATTCGAACGCCGGCCACATGGCGGCGGCCCCGCGCAAATCGGTGCGTCGCCCCTCTTCGCAGGGCGCGGCCGCGGACCGCGCGAACCAGGCCTCGTCCTCGCGCATCCCCAGAAAAACAGCGCTTTCATGGCTGTCGGCGATGTCGGCGCCGCGAGCAGTCACCAGGCGGCCATCAGCATCGCTCGGCGCGAATCCAGCGGCATCGATCGACACCACGTTCGCATTCGGCCAATACGCGCGGAGCGCGTCCGCGTTCTCGCGGAGCGCATCCGCGCGATCCAACGCAGCTTCGACGAAAGCAAACCGCGCGACGGGAGGGAGGGAGTCGGTTTTCATTCGGGATTTCCGCGATCATCGGTGGTCCGCAGTAGCGACCCGATGCTGCTCCAGCGGGCCCAAGGGGGCAACCGCCTGAGTCGCGGAGCTTCAGGCGCTGAAACTGCTTCCACAACCGCAGGTGGTTTTCGCGTTCGGATTGCGGATCACGAACTGGGCGCCGTGAAGGCTTTCGGTGTAGTCGACCTGGGCGCCGACCAGATATTGCAGGCTCAAGGGATCGACCAACAACACGACATCGTCGGTGCTGATGGCCAGATCGTCCTCGTTCTGCTGTTCGTCGAACTCGAATCCGTACTGGAAGCCGGAGCAACCTCCGCCCTGGATGTAAACGCGCAATTTAAGTCCGGGATTGCCTTCCTCCAGGATCAGTTCGCGCACCTTGGCGGCAGCGGCGGCGGTGAACTCGATCAGGGCGGCGGCCGGATCGTCGGCGCGACCTGCGGTTTCGGTCGGAGGGGGGGAGGATTGCGGTTCCATATGCACAGAATGGAGTGCCCCCGGGTCTGGTTCAAGCCTTTTGAACACGAACGTCTTGACGGAGTCTCGCCGCCGGGGGCTCAGTGCAGCGTATCCGGCCATGGGAAGGATTGCTCCGCCGTACTGCCTCCCGCGGGCACCAGACGGACCGTGACGCGCAAGGGTTTGAATCCCGCAGGCAACATCACTTCCCCTTCGACTTGCTGGAAATACTTGAAGGAATAGCCCAACCCCGGCGCATTATTCTGTTTGCGCAAACTCGACCAGGACAAGCGTTCGAGCCGGTCGTTGCGCGTGCCTTCCATTGACAGGGTCAAACGCCCGCTGTTGACCGCGCCACGGTTGAGATTCTGAGTGAGCGTGGCGACGAAATGCCAGACATCGCCGTTCTGCAATCGCATCTCCAGATCATGCACGCTCAATCCACGTCGTTGGCCGGTAGCGCCGACGAAGCGTTCGTAGAAAGCGATGTCAGCGCGTAGACCGGCGATCTCCTCGTCGCGCTCGGCGAGAGTCCGCTGCAGATCGCGATTGGCCTCACGGCTGATCTGATCGGAACGCCGCAAGGTAGATACGTCCTGACTCAACCGTTCATTACGCCTGCGCAATTCAGCGACCTTATTCGGATCATCGTCAGGCGAGATCACGGTCGTCCACAGCCCCCAAAGACCAAAACCGATCGCCGCCAGGAACAACGCCAACGCGACGTAGACCCAGTGGTGACGACTCGGCGTATGCGGTTCCAAGCCCCCATGTTCGCCGGGGGGCATCGGAGAGGGCGCTGCGGCCGCCCCCCCGATCGCCACGTCATCGTCGCTGAGGGGGGGGGCAGCCGATCTGCTCTCGTGCCCGGATTCGACCGTTTCGGCGAAGACCGAGGCCTGATCGAGGGCCACAGGCCTTGCCGCGCTCTCCGGGGTATTCGTCGTCAGTTCCGCGGGCTGCGTGGCTTCTCCATGGTCGATTTCATCCTTGATGCCGCCCTCGACTCCGGGAGACGCCACGGCATCGATCGTGGTGTCCGCCCCCTCCCGACACTCCGTCACCTCGGCCGATTCCGCGGCCTCTTTCGAGGATTTTCGCGATATCGATCGCTTGCTTTTCGTAGACGGCCCGCGAGGTCGTTCGCGTTGGGTCGTTGAGCGGGATCTCTCGGCTTTGTGCTCGGCCATGCCGTTGACGGTGCCGACATCGCCAAGGTCGGCATCGCCTAGGCCTGCGCCGGAAGGGATGGGTTCGCGAACCCTGGACTTGACCACGCGCTTCGGAGGTCGACGAGGACGCTGCACCGGAGCCGTTTCTTCGACCACTTCGGGCAGAGCCGCCACCGCGGAAATCTCCTCGCCATCCGCCCCCGCCCCATCGTCGGCCTTGGGCAAAGCGACGCGGCCAAGAATCGCCCGCAGGGCGCGATCAGGGAGCACAGCTTCCACAGCAGGGCTGTTTGCCGCCTTGTCTGCAGTCTTGCGCCGCCGCTTGGAGGTGGTTTCGCGAGGATCATCCATCCGATCCGTATAACGACCGCCTTAAGCCTGCGTCAAGCTTGCGATCTGATACTGTGCGCGCATGCGGCCTGCCCGGCCGCGTAACGCCGCCTCAAGCGCGTGGATGGGGGATCCTCCTAATGTCCGAAGCCCATATCTTCGCTATCGGTATCCTGCTGGCCTGGTTGGCCGGAATCAGGGCTTATCTCACCGTCTTCGGCGTCGGTATCGCCGGCTATTTCGGCTGGCTCGATCTGCCGCCCGCACTGGAAGCCACCGCCTCCCCCTGGGTGATGGGCGTATCGGGGGCCCTGGCTCTGGCCGAGTTCTTCGCCGACAAGATCCCTGGCGTGGACTCAGGTTGGGACTTGCTGCAAACCTTGCTACGGGTTCCTGCCGGCGCATTCCTGGCCGCAGCGGCGATGTCTCCCGACGGCGATCTGGGGGCTGGCATGATGGCCGCTGGCGCTGGCGCGGCATTGACCAGTCACGTGCTGAAGTCGGGAACCCGGGCATTGCTCAACACATCCCCGGAGCCGGTCAGCAATTGGACCGCTTCGGTCGCCGAGGACACCGCCGTCATCGGCGGCTTGGCCTTAGCCTACTCCCATCCCTGGATCGCACTCGGCATCGTCGTCGGAATCGGCCTGACCGTCGCGCTGTTGGTCTGGTGGCTATGGCGGAAACTGTTCCGTGGCGTGTCGAGAATCCTGTCGACATGATGAGAATCTCGTCGATCTGAGTGATCACCTCGAACCATCGCACGAAGCGGGGATCGACTCTGACCGGGTGTTGAAAAGCGCTGTCCATACGCACTTTGGGTTTCCGGCTCGCCGCCTTGCCGCCAGCAACACCCATTGCGGAGACTGCGCCGCGCCCCTGCCGACGTAGTCAAGCCATAGGCTCGGCATGCAGAGTCTCCCGACCATGATCTCCCGGCCAGCCAAAACCAGCTTGGCAGGCTGTTTCAACTGCCTGCCAAGCTAGCGGATCGGACGCTCGATGCGCCCGGGAAGGCGAAGACGCATAATGCCGACTCCATCCAGGAGTCGTGATGTCCTTGGTTTCCGACGAGCGCACAACCGCCGGCCCCACGGGGGGGGCGCATCCGCGCGCCGAAACCCCTCCGCTCGGTTATTGGCGTCGCTGGTGCGCGGATGCGCCGGCTCCGGCATTCCCCATGGCGGAAGGCGTGGCCGAATCGGGAACCTCGACCGAGGAAATCACCCAGAAGGTCGTCCCTGCCGAACAGGACGAGCCTGCGTACCGGGTGCTCATCGTGGAAGACGACCGAAGCCAGTCGATGTTCGCGGAAACCGTGCTCAAGGGCGCCGGAATGGATACCCAAGTCGTTGCGCTCGCCAGCGAAATGATGGCGGCGATGGACGGTTTCCACCCCGATCTGGTGCTGATGGACCTGCATATGCCAGGGATGAGCGGCACCGAGCTGACCAGCCAGATCCGCAGTCATGCCGCGCATGCCCATGTGCCGGTCGTGTTCCTGACCGGCGACACCGATCCGGAACGTCATTTCGAGGTGCTCGACAGCGGTGGCGATGATTACCTGCGCAAACCCGTGCGACCTCGGCATCTGGTCGCCGCTGTGCAGAATCGCGTACGGCGGGCGCGGGCGCTCAAGCAGCAACGCGAGCAGGAAGTGCGACGCCATCCGGTGACCGGGTTGCTCACTCGCACCTACATGCTGCAACAGCTGTCCGCCGCTTTTCCGCAGCAGAGCAAGGGCGCGATCCATTTCGTCGTAGTCGAAGGCACTTCGGCGCTACGCGATCACTACGGGTATGCCGTGCTGGATGCGATTCTGACCGAAGCGGGCCGCCTGCTGGGCTCGATCGTCGGTGAGCGCAGCGCGACGCGTCTGAACGACAACACCTTTCTGGTGTACTCGCCCGAATTGCCCGCGGAACGCCACACCGAATGGGCGCGTGAGTTGCGCGACGCCTTCATTCGCCACGGTTTCATCATCAACAACGAGCCATTGCGCTTACGCGTCTCGGTCGGATACGTCGATCTCGCCGGCGGCTTCGGCAATGCGGGAGCGGCGCTGGCGGCAGCCGAAGACGCGCTGCGCCTGGCCCGGGGCCAACCCGCTGCGATCGCCGCCTATCAACCGCCCGTGGACGCAGCTTCGGAAAAGTCCAATGCGCTGCTCGCGGAACTGCGCGAGGGCCTCAATCAGGAACGATCGGAACTGTTCTACCAGCCGATCGTCGCGGTCGTCGGCAGCGACGACATGCAGTACCAGACCCTGATGCGCTTGCGTGACCGCAGCGGAAAGCTGCATCCGGCGGCGGACATCCTGCCATTGGCCGAACGCGCTGGCCTGGTCCAGGAAATCGACCGACGGGTTATGGCGCGCGTGATGTCGATTCTCGGCGAACACGGGCGCAGGCATCGGGTCTCCCGGCTGTTCGTGCCGCAGGCTGCCCGTACTCTGGGACAGGATCATTATGCGCAATGGATCCTCGACTCGCTGTCGGAGTTGGAGGTCGGCGGAGATCGTCTGGTAATCGATGTCCGGCTCGGCGATGCGCTTGTGCATTCGGTGCTGCTGCACGAGTTCTACCAGCGCATGGTCAGCGCCGGAGTCCGTCTTTGCCTGAGCCAGTTCCAATCGAGCCCGGAAGCCGACGCGCTGCTGGTGCAACTGCCTTTGAATTACGTCCGGCTTTCCGGACATTACGCCGAGAAGATCGAACAGCAACCGGTCCAGGATGAGATGCGGGCCGTCATCGAGCGCGCCCACCATCACGGCCTTGAAGTCATCGGGCAACGTGTCGAGGATCCGCAAACGGCCGCGACGCTGTGGATCAGGGGCATCGACTTCATTCAGGGCGATCTGGTCCAGAGCGCCTCCGACGAAATGGATTTCGACTTCCAGCACTCGCTACTCTAGGGGCCGAAATGCGACAGGGGCGATATTTCCTGGCTCAGCCCAATGGTCGAACCCGGTTGGTCTGGGGCATGATCTACGGCATGACCCGGCCCCGGCACCAGTTCACGGCAGGTGAGATTTGAACGAGCCCAAACCTACGCTGGCCCAACTTCGCTGGACCGTGCTGGCCACGATCCTCGGTGTCGTCCTGGCGCTCGCCTTCGATACGATGGGGGTGGCTGGACCCTGGCGGACGCTTGCCCTGGTCGCGGCAGTTCTGACCGCAGCCGCCGTATCGGCGTTGATCTATTCGACCCGCAATTACGAGAACAACATGCGCGAGGCGGCCGATCTGGCGCGCCAACGCGAGTCCGAACGCAGCGAACTGCAGCGCGAACTAGAACGCCACAACCAGCTTGAACAGCAACTCCGACAGGCTAAACAGGATGCGGAATCGGCCGTGATGGCCAAAGGCGAGTTCCTGGCCACCATGAGCCATGAGATCCGCACGCCGCTGAACGGCATCGTGCCGATGCTCGACCTGCTAATGCACAACAAACTGCCGCCTGACCAAGCAGAAATGGTGCACACGGCTTATCTGTCCTCTCAGCAGATGCTGCGGATCGTCGACGACATCCTCGACTATTCCAAGCTGGAAGCTTCGAAACTCCAGCTCGAATCCACCACTTTCAACCTCCGCGAGACCATGGAGGCGGTGATCCAGCTGATGGAGCGCCCCGCGCAAAGCAAGGGACTGCGCCTGAACCTGCAGATCGATTCCACGGTCCGTCTGCCGGTGCGCGGCGACCCGGTGCGCCTGCGTCAAGTGCTGTCGAATCTGATCAGCAACGCAGTGAAATTCACCGAACGCGGGAGCATTTCGGTCGGTATCCGCCGCATCGGCGAAACCAGTGCGCAGCATCAACTGCGTTTCGAAGTGCGCGATACCGGGATCGGCATCCCGCTCGCGGCCCAAGAGCGACTGTTCCAGGCCTTCAGTCAGGCCGATGCCTCGACCACTCGGTTGTATGGCGGTACAGGCCTTGGACTGGCGATCTCAAAGCGCATCATCGATCTCATGGGCGGCAGGATCGGCGTGGAATCCGAACCTGGGCAGGGCGCATTGTTCTGGTTCGAGATCCCTCTGCTCAAAGTCCAGGGCGACATCGCCGCTCCCAAGCTGGTCGAAGCGACCGGCGGCCGGGTTCTGTTGCTCACCGGCGATCAGCGTCTGCGTTTGCGCCTAAGCATGCTCTTACCGAACTGGGGGCTGCGCATCACCACTGTCGAGACTACGCAAGAGGCCCTCGAACGGCTACGCGCGGCCGCCGTACAAGGCCCACCGTGGGCCTATTCCACTGTGATCGCCGACCTCAGCGGCATGCGCAACACCGCGGTCGCTTTGCAGCGCAATCTCGAACGTCAGAACGTCTACGGTCAGATTCGTCTTGTCGCGCTGCAGGGCGATGAGCCTGTCCCCGAAGAACTGGGGCAGTCCGCGTCGCTGCTCTCCCGCCAGGCGCCGGATGCGGACTTGCGCAGCATGTTGCTCGGCAATCTCGCACAGACCAAACCGTCCACACCTTCATTGTCGGAATCGATTCCGGTCCCCGCAGCGGATGCCTCCATCCGTGCGCCTGCCGAATCGATTGAGAGCGGGACTCCGTCGCAGGCCGATGCCGAGCCCGCTCCAGCGCGTGTGCTGCGCGTGCTGCTGGTCGAAGACAATCCGGTGAACCTGATGGTGGGGCAGCGTCTGCTCAGCGTCCTCGGGACGCATTGCGATACTGCGACCAACGGTGAGGCCGCCCTACTAAGGATCTCCGCATCACGCTACGATCTGGTGCTGATGGACTGTCAGATGCCGGTCATGGACGGATATACCGCCACGCGGCGCTGGCGCGAACACGAAGCCGCTTCCGGCAGCAATCGGCGCCTGCCGATCGTGGCGATGACCGCGAACGCGATGGCCGGCGATCGACAGAAATGTCTCGATGCGGGAATGGACGATTACCTCGCCAAACCGGTCACCCGCAGCGAGCTCGAACGCTGCCTCTTCCACTGGCAACAGGTCGCCGCGCATCACCCCTCGCATACCGCCGAAGCCCTTCCCGAGAACCAGGACAGGCTTGCGACGGACAGGCCAATGGCCGCCCAAGCGATCGGGGCCGCAACATCCGACACTACCGGCGCCATCAACCGCCCCCCTGCGGCCATCGCCACTCAGGCGGCACGTGCGTCGGCGCCTCCATCAGAGCCGGCGATTCCGACGCTTGATCAAAGCGTTCTCGACGAACTGCGCGGGATGCTCGGCCGCGAGGTCGACCGTCTCATCGAAGTCTTCCTCGACGACAGCCCAAGACTCATCGCCGCCCTTGAGAGCGCCGCGCTCGGCCCTGACCTCGAGATGCTGCGCAACGCCGCGCATACCCTGAAATCATCGAGCGCGAATCTGGGCGCGATGGCGCTTTCTAATGCTGCGAAACGCGTAGAACTCGGAGCACGCGCCAAATCCTTGGAACGGCCTGCGGTCGCGGTCGCATTGATCGCCAACGAATTCGCGCGCGCGCGCCAGGCGCTTCGGGCGAACATGGCGCAAAGCGCATCGACAACGGATTGAGGGCGCGCCGAGCCATTATGATCGGATTTCCGCGCGCTTGAACCTTAGCCGATGTCCTGCTAAAACAGAAAAACTTAAGTTAAGGAATTGAACGGGGGCGAAATGGGCATTTTCGATTTTCTGAAAGGCTTCGGCTCCAAGGCCGAACAAGATAAAGCCCGGGAAGATGTCAGCGCGGCATTGATCGCACTCGATATCGATGTCGCCATTGGCGCGCATCAGAACTGGAAAAACCGTCTGATCAGCTACCTGGAAGGACAATCCACCGAAGATCTGCGCCCTGAGGTCATTTGCCACGATGATCGCTGCGATCTGGGCAAATGGATCCACTCGGATGGGCAGCGTCAGCTGGGCAAGTATTCGATGTTCGCGGAACTACGCGCCACGCATAAAATGTTCCATCAGCAGGCGTCGAGCGTGGTCGCGTTGCACCAAGCCGGAAAAAAAGAAGCCGCGCAATGGTTACTCGATGGCGAATACTCCAAGACTTCGGCCAAGGTCGTCGGCCGGCTGATGGATCTGAAAGCGCTCAGCGGCGGCGGCTGATCGATCAGTCTTCGATCTTGGTCTGCAGATAATTCTGCTCGCCAAGCCGTTGGATCAGAGACAGCTGGGTCTCGATCCAATCGATATGCTCTTCTTCGGAAACGAGGATATCGGCGAAAAGGCGCCGGCTGGCGTAGTCGCCGATCTTCTCGCAGTGCGCAATCGCTTCGCGCAACAAAGGCACCGCTTCCAACTCCAGAGCCAGGTCGCACTCCAGCAGTTCCCGCGGGGTTTCGCCTATCTTCAATTTGCCCATCGCCTGAAAGTTCGGCAATCCTTCCAGAAACAGGATGCGTTCGGCCAGTTTATCGGCATGCTTCATTTCATCGATCGACTCGTGATGCTCGTATTCGGCCAATTCTTTCAGCCCCCAGTTCTTGAGCATCTTCGCGTGCAGGAAATACTGATTGATCGCCGTCAGCTCGTTATAGAGAGCCTTGTTGAGAAATTCGATGGTCTTGGCATCGCCCTTCATGGCCGGTCCTGTCGGTTATGTTGACGCTACTTTAACGGCAACTTCGATTGCCAGGGGCGAATGCGAATCTTCCGCGCTATCGCAGCGGACAGCGCTCAAACAGACAGCCGTCAGGCCGCACAGGAGACATCGGCCGCATGCGCAGCAGGAGCGGGCATCGCCACCTCGGCCAACAGCGCGGTCGCCATCTCGATACAGCAGCCACAACCGGCGCCGCAACCGGTTCGCATGGTCAACTCGGCCATGGTTCGACAGCCCGTCGTCGCGACTTGCCTGATCTCACGCTCGGTGACGCCATTACAAACGCAAACGTACATAGTTGGCTGATGAGTGGTCTTTGGCGGCATTCCGCCACGGATGAGAATGATTGTCAATTCAATCAGCGTCGGTCCCACTGCTCGGACGGGAAACGGCTGGCCGGCGCCGTCCTCTGGCCCGTAATCTGCGACGGACATCGAGCGGCGCGAGCGGTAGCGGAATCGCTTGTGCGCCAGCTATTTGGCGGGCGTACGGCGCCAAGTGATGTAGGGCGTGGGTATAGACGATCCGCTTGAAATTCACGACATGCTCAAGCGGATACCAGAAATCCACCCAACGCCAATGATCAAATTCCGGTTTTTCGGTCAGATCCAAGCGCAAGTCACGATCATCCCCGATGAACTGGAGCAGGAACCAGACCTGCTTTTGGCCGATACAGACCAGACGGTCGCCATAACGGACGGCGCGTGGCGGCAAGCGATACCGCAACCAACCTGGCGTCGAGCCCAGTACAGCCACATGTTCGGGCAACAACCCGGTCTCTTCCCGCAACTCGCGGTACATCGCCTCGGTCGGAGTCTCGTCGCTGTTCATCCCGCCTTGTGGGAATTGCCAGCCATCACGGCGCACCCTACGCGCCCAAAACACCCGTCCATCCGGGCGCATGAGCACAATGGCGACATTCGGTCGATAACCGTCCGGATCGATCACGATGCGGACTCCTGAAGAATTCCGGCCTCAAGGCCACTGCATACGACTCTGCCACGGCTTGCTCAGAACGACAAGCGTGACCGCGCTCGCAATTTATGAGGTCTGGTCTGACGTTGGAATCACACGAGTTGTCCGTCTCGCATAGATCCTTCCCATAACCCGGCCCCATAACCCGGGCATTATTGATGAGCGGAATTTCCGGGGCACCTTCATCGTTCGCCAGGATTGCTGCGACATCTCGAATTAAGGCCGCTGGAGCTTCAACACATCAGGCCCAAAACCATTCATACCCCCGCTGCAATTGACGCACGAGGCCTGGACGTGGACAATTCGCGGTTCGCCGCACTCAATGCAGCGGACAAACGGCTATGTAGCTCAGCCGGTTAGAGCACAGCACTCATAATGCTGGGGTCGGTGGTTCGAGTCCACCCATAGCCACCATTCCCGCGTTCGCGGTGCATCCGGGGTCTCCGCGTACATACTCGGCCGGGTGATTCGGCCGAAAGCCCTGTCGGATCCATGGATATTTTTAAGGCCTTCACGCTCGAAGCCGCACATCGGCTACCGAATGTTCCCCCGGGCCACAAATGTGCACGCCTGCATGGACATTCCTTCCGAGTGGAAATCCATGTGTCTGGAGAAATCGACCCTCACATCGGCTGGGTGATCGATTTCGCCGAGATCAAACACGCCTTCAAGCCGCTTTACGAACAACTCGATCACCATTACCTGAATGAGATCGAAGGGCTTGAGAACCCGACCAGCGAACGACTGGCGATCTGGATCTGGGAACGGCTGAAGCCCTCTTTGCCGCTGCTCAGTGAGGTCGTCGTGCACGAAACCTGTACCGCAGGCTCTCGCTACAGGGGTTAGCCGCCCATCACGCCTCTTCGCGCATTTTTCTTCGCATAGGCAAAGCTGATCGTACCGAGCGTTTTCTAAACCACCATAACACATTGATTTGTAATAATTTTTACAAACAGCTAGGCTTTTTTTCGCCCAATGTTGCAATGCAACAAAAATCCCGTTATGTTGCACCGCACAAACCGGCAACTCCCTGCCGGCTCAATGTGCAGGAGCCCACCATGTACCAGCAGTTCAACGAGCAGTTCGCCAAGTCGACCCGTCAATTCGCCGACACGACCGCCCAAGTCAGCCGTCTGACCCTCGAAAACACCGAAGCCGTCTTTGGTCTGCAACTCTCCACGCTCGAAGAGAACATGAATGCCACCTTCGCGTTCTGGGGCGATCTCGCTGAAGTCCGCGATTTCGATGGCTTGAAGGCTGTGTGGCCGAAGGGCCTACAGATCGCGCGGGAGAACGTCGAGCCCAGCATGGGTGCCGGTCAGGAAGCTTTTGGTCGCACCCTCAAAACCCAGGAAGCGATCGCGAAGCTCGCCAAAGTCCAGTTCGAGAGCGCCGCCGCAACTGTCCAAGCGGACGCAGAGAAGATCGTCAAGGCCGCATCGCGCAAGGCCGCTCGCTAAGCCACATGACTGATCAGCAGCGACTTTCGCGCAGCGACAGTCGCCGCCGGATCTGGCGTTTCACAATCCCCTCCTTAAGCAATATTGACCCCGGCAATGCGAATTGCCGGGGTTTTTTTATGGCCGGTGTTGTTGCCCTGTCTCAGCAACCAGGGAGCCTCTGAACAACGCAGAGGCTCCGCGCACGATGGAAGGTGATCTTGCAGATCGAGCATGCAACGACTCAATTCCGTCAATCCCGTCAACCCCGCGGGAGCAGACACAGGCTTGCCTGAGTCTGCGACCTCTGAATCGCACTAGGAGGGTGTTGTTCAGACTTACCCTAAGGCC
>SSEV01000130.1 GCA_008015095.1 Lysobacteraceae bacterium
ACGGGCGATGCGTTGCCGAGGTGGGGATCGGGTTGGCGTCGAGTGGGATCTGCGCAGGTGCCGGGGCATGCGGAGGCGTTGGCGCGTCAGTTGGTGAACAAGCCCGAGGACGCGCTTCGGGTGTTGAAGGGTCATGTGAGTCGCGACTTGGTGGGGGCGGTGTTGTCGCTATCGGTCAGTCGGGAGAGTCAGGAGGGAGAGGGAGAGCGGGCGTGGTGTGGGCGTTTGGAGCGCTGGCGGCATTTGCGGGAAGCGTCGTACGAGTCGGGCGTGTTGGTGGTGAGGTGGACGTGGCCGGGGGGCAAGTCTGGTCGCAAAGGGAGCGTGCTGGAGCTGGAGAGGTTATTGGCGCAGGCGCGCGATCGTGGTGCGCGCGCGGTGGTGTTGTCTGCGGAGGGGTTGGAGGGGCTGTCTGCGGGGGAGGCGAAGCGTTGTCGCGAGGTGTTGTTGGCTTCGGCGTTGCCGGTGGTGATGGCGTTGGAGGGGGATGCGCGTGGTGTGGCGTGGGTGTTGGGGTTGATGTGTGCGGGTTGCGTGCACAGTGCGACGGGTCGTTACGGGGTGAAGGGTCATCGTGTTGAGGGGGAGGAGGCGAGTTGGTGGACGGGGGCTTTCACGTATCGGTTTGGGGCGTTGGGTCGGGAGTGGTTATTGCGTGGACGCGAGGGGAGCGGTTTGGAGGTGGGGAAGGCGCTGGGGGTGATGGTGGCGCCGAGGGAGGAGGTGGTGGCGCGTGCGGTGGGGTTGGCGAGGAACTGGTTGCGCGGGTCTGATGCGGTGCTGTTGGAGTGGCAGTTGCGGCGTGGGCGCGCGTTGTCGGTGTTGTCGTCGATGGTGCCGGAGGTGGAGTTGGGGGATGAGGGGAGTGCGGAGGTAGACGCGGGAGAGGTGTTGTTGTCGACGCAGGCGGTGAAGTTGCGTGTGACGGCGGAGGGGGTGGTGTGGGTGCGGATGGAGGATCGTGCGGCGCGGAACATGTTCTCGGAGTCGTTGATAGCGGGGATGACGGAGGCGTTTGCATGGATTGAGCGGACGCCTGGTTGCAAGGTGGTGGTGGTGAGTGGTTACGAAGGTTACTTTGCATCGGGAGGGACGAAGGAGAGTTTGCTGGCGATTCAGTCGGGCCAGGCGCGGTTTACGGATTACCGGGTGTTTGAGGTGGGATTGAGGTGTGGATTGCCGGTGATTGCGGCGATGCAGGGTCACGGGATAGGAGCGGGCTGGACGTTGGGGATGTTTGCGGATGTGGTGTTGTATTCGGAGGAGAGCCGGTATGTGAGTCCGTACATGGAGTATGGGTTTACGCCGGGGGCAGGGGCGACGTGGGTGTTGTCGGAGAAGTTGGGTCGTGATGTGGCGTTGGAGAGTTTGCTGACGGGTCGAGCGCTGACCGGAGCGATGTTGCGGGATCGAGGTGTTGGGGAGGTATGGCCGCGGTCGGAGGTGGAGTTGCGTGCGGAGGCGTTGGCGCTTGAGTTGGCGAGAGGGTGGCGGGCGGAGGAGTTGCGCGCATGGAAGTTGCGGATATCGTCGTGGGCGCGCGCGCGGGTGGAGGGCGTGTATGCGGACGAGCTGTCGATGCATGCGCGGACGTTTGTGGGGCAGTCGGGGACATTGCGTCGGATAGAGGGTCGGTTTGCGCAGGCGCATGAGGGGACAGGTCGAGAGGAAGGGGATGCGGCGGCGGAGGTGTCCGGGCCTGGGATGGTGTTGCGGGTACGGGACGGGTTGGATGCGGCGTCGGTGCAGGAGGTGTTGCGCGAGTTGTTGGGTCAGGAGTTGCAGATTCCTGTAGCGCAGCTGGATGCGGACACGCAGTTCGTGGATCTTGGGTTGGACTCGATCAGCGGCGTGACCTGGGTGCGCAAGATCAATGCGCGGTACGGCACGGGCATCGAGGCGACCAAGGTCTATAGTCATCCCACGCTTGCCAAGTTCACACCGTTGATCATCGAAGAGGCACAGCGACTGGGCATACTCTTCGCCGACAAAGCGCAGCCATCGAAGCTGGATATTCCGCGACAGGCGCCGGATGTTCCGTCGATTCAGACGGGAACAAGTCTGCCATCGCGTCGTAGGCGAAGTGCCACGCATTCGCTCGGACGCCGTGGCGCAACGACGCCGGAACCGATCGCGGTGATCGGCATGGCAGGCCAATTTCCGCAGTCGGCGACGCTCGACGCTTTCTGGCGCAATATCGCCGAGGGCAGGGATTGCATCGACGTCGTGCCGGCCGAGCGATGGAACCCCGCGGACTACTATCTTTCGGGCGATCCTGTACCCGGCAAGACTAATAGTCGCTGGTTTGGCGCGATCCAAGATTACGACCGATTCGATTCGGCATTCTTCAATATCTCTCCGCGAGAAGCGGAAAGCATGGACCCGCAGCAGCGAGTGTTCATGCAGGCCTGCTGGCATGGCATCGAAGACGCCGGCTACGATGCGCGTACGCTCTCTGGCAGCCGCTGCGGCGTGTTCGTCGGTTGCACCACGAGCGATTACTATCATCGCTCCAAGACAATCGAACTCAGCGCCCAAGGGTTCACTGGTGGCGCGACTTCCATTTTAGCGGCCCGGATTTCCTATTTCCTGAACCTGCAGGGGCCGTGCATTTCGATCGACACGGCGTGTTCGTCGTCATTGGTCGCCATCGCCCAAGCTTGCGACAGCCTGGTTGCGGGCACCAGCGAGCTTGCGTTGGCGGGTGGCGTTTTCGTGATGACCGGTCCGGAGATGCACATTAAGACGGCGCAGGCGGGGATGTTGTCGCCGGATGGGCGTTGTTACACCTTCGATCAACGCGCCAACGGGTTCGTGCCGGGTGAGGGCGTGGGCGTGGTCGTGCTCAAACGATTGCACGATGCCGAGCGAGACGGCGACCGAATCTGCGGAGTGATCCGTGGCTGGGGCGTGAATCAGGACGGCAAGACCAATGGCATTACTGCGCCGAACCCGGACTCTCAGGCGCGCCTGGAGCGCGAGGTATACAGTCGTTTCGGGATTGATCCTGCGCAGATCCAACTGGTGGAGGCGCATGGCACGGGGACGCAGCTTGGCGATCCGATCGAAGTGGAGGCGCTGAAGCAGGCGTTCGGGGCGTATACGACGAACCGGGGGTACTGCGCGTTAGGCTCGGTGAAGAGCAATATCGGTCATTGTCTGACGGCGGCGGGGATTGCGGGGGCTTTGAAGGTGTTGTTGTCGTTGCGGCATCGACAGTTGCCGCCGAGCGTGCATTTTGAGCGGTTGAACGACCACATTGTGTTGGAGGGCAGTCCGTTTTACGTCGCCGATTGCTTGCATGCGTGGGACGTGCCGGAGGGCGTGCCACGGCAGGGTGTGGTGAGTTCGTTTGGTTTTAGTGGGACGAACGCGCATGTGGTGATAAGCGAGTATGCGATGGAGTCGTCGGGATGGTCTGTGTCGGAGGTATTGACCGAAAGTGGGCGGATGGCGGTGCCGTTGTCAGCGCGCACGGAGGAGCAGTTGCGGCGGAAGGTGGAGGATTTGTTGTCGTATTTGCAGGGGCCTGGGGCGTCGGTGCCGTTGCGGGAGGTGGCGTACACGTTGCAGTTGGGGCGTGAGGCGATGGAGGAACGTCTTGGCATAATGGCTGCGACGACCGGCGAGTTGGTCGATCGATTGCGCGCTTTCGTCAATGGAGAGGAACGAATTGAAGGCATTTACCAAGGACAAGTGAAGCGCAGCAAAGAAAGCATGCGCCTCATCAGTCAGGACGACGAAATGAAATCTGCCATCGTCGAGCACTGGTTATCGCATCGTAGGCTCGGAAAGATTCTTGAACTGTGGGTCAAGGGTTTGGTGGTGGATTGGGTGCGGTTGTACGGGGATGGGAAGCCGCGTCGAGTGGGGTTGCCTGGGTATCCGTTTGCGCGGGAGCGGTACTGGATAGACCGGGAGGAGGGGGTGTTGTCGGGGGCGTCGGTATTGCATCCGATGTTGCACGCGAACGTATCGGACCTGGGTCAGCAGCGTTATCGGACGCGGTTTACGGGGAGCGAGTTTTTTCTGTCGGATCACCAGGTCGACATCGACGGCGTCGCACGGAAGGTGTTGCCTGGCGTGGCCTGCTTGGAGATGGCGCGCACTGCGGTCATAAACGCGATAGTGGCGAAAGATTCCGACATGTGTATCGAACTGTGCGATACGACTTGGCTACGGCCGATCGTGGTTGACGAAGAGATCACAGTCGAAATCACGTTGGCGGCGGAAGATGACTCGAGAATTAGTTTTGAAATATCGTCCATTCAAAATGATGAGCCATGCGTGCATTGCACCGGCTGGGCTGTCGTTGGCGATTTATCGAATTCGGAGAAGGTTGACCACGCGCGCATATCGGAAAGGATGCGAGACGGAGATATCTGCGCAGAAGACTTGTACGCGAAGTGCTCTCGGATGGGCTTGAATTACGGCCCCTCTCTCCGCGGTGTATCCGTCATAACCCGAGGTGATCGCGAACTTCTGACGGTTTTGCGTATCCCGGATATTGTGCGGCACACATCCGCCAGTTACACCTTGCATCCTTCGATTTTAGATTCGGCCCTGCAAGCCGTCGTCGCCTTGGCGAGTGACGACGAACCGTCTCGGCGGCTCCCATTTGCCATCGGGAGCATGCTCGTCTTTTCGCCATGCAAGACATCGATGCTGGCGTGGGTTCGTTACGCAGAAGACAGTGAACAAAGCGATTCAGTCATCAATATCGATATTGATCTTTACGACGAACAAGGCGTGATCTGTGCGCAGATAAGGAAATTGTCGTTACGTACTTATGAGAGTCGTACCGAGCCTGCGCCGGAGAAATATATCGCCGAATGCTTGCATGCCGCTCCGTATTGGGTGCGCAGCGACATTGGACCGAGCATCAGCACTGACGCTAATTTCGACCGTTATGTATTTTTATGCGAATTGCCGGAAATGGATCCAGATGAAGTTGCCTGCGCACTCGCAAATGGAAAATGTGAATCGTCCCCGGTATGTCTCGATGCAAGCATCGAGACACGCTACGAATCGTCCGCGCTCTTTTGTTTCGAGCGTGTTCGCGCTCTGTTGTTACAGATGAAAGGTCGACAGACCTTTGTCCAGATCGTTGCGCCGAACGACGGCGATGCCTCCATGCTCGTCGGCCTTGCCGCTTTGTTGAAAACCGCCGCGCTTGAGAACCCAACACTCAAGGGGCAAATGGTCCTTGTTCCGAAATTGCTTAAGGCCGAAAGCTTGGTGGATTTGATCGACCAAGACGCCACGCAGCCGTTTGAATCCAAGATTAGGCATCTCGACGACGGGACTCGTGAAATAGAACGTTGGCGTGAGATCGTTCCCGCAAGTGGGCGCGCAGTCAGCATATATCGAGACGGGGGCGTGTACTTGATCACTGGTGGGCTGGGGAGCCTAGGCATCCAATTCGCGCAGGACATCTTGCGCCGAACCGATGGATCGACTGTCGTGCTCAGCGGCAGGTCAGCGCTGGATAGCGCGAAACAGGCACTGTTGTCGTCCATATCGGGGCAATCAGGCGTTATTGTCTATGAACAGGCCGACCCCGCCAGCGCAGAGCAAATGGATAGGCTTATCCGTTCGATTCTCGAACGTCACGGTCGGCTGAACGGCGTTTTGCATAGCGCAGGGATGATTGCTGATAACTATTTGTTGCGCAAAGAAGCGGCCGAATTTTCCGCAGTACTGGCCCCAAAGGTAGCGGGGACGGTGCATCTCGATCGTTGCACCGAGAATGTGCAGCTCGATTTCTTCGTCATGTTCAGTTCTATGGCCGGTGCTTATGGTAATCCAGGGCAGGCAGACTATGCCGTGGCGAATGCTTTCATGGACGCGTTTGCCGAACATCGAAGCGCCAAAGTGAGACTAGGGCAGCGTCATGGCCGCACCGTTTCGATCAATTGGCCTTTGTGGCGAGAAGGTGGAATGCATCCTTCCAAAGATGCAGTCGCGATGCTTGAACAAACGATTGGCATGAGACCGATGCGCACATCGGTCGGATTGAATGCCTTACACCATGCGATTGCGCACAACGAAAGCAGATTGCTGGTCGTCGATGGCGACCTTGCGCGCTTAAGGCATGCGCTGCTCGGAAGCGCGAGCCTCCCTTCCACGCCGGCGGTATCTCCAGTTCGGTCAGATGCGCGGTTAACGCAAACAGAGACGCAAAGCAATATTGAAGACGAACGGCTGCTCGAAGCCACGCTTGAATTTCTATGCGGCGAATTTTCTCAAGTTTTGAAACTTCCCGCGTCACGAATCGATCCACGTGCGGCATTGGAGGATTATGGGATCGACTCCGTACTGGCCATGAATCTGATTCACCGTTTGGAAAGCATATTCGGCGCGCTGTCGAAGACCTTGTTGTTCGAATACCAGACAGTCGCAGATTTGGGCGCGTATCTTCTGAAGCAACACCGGTACACACTGCTGGAGCGATTCGGTTCGAGCGTACGGCCTGCCGTGATCGCATCGGATCGAATGCGCGTGACTCCCGCGCAGAGGCCGACGCCAACCATGTCCTTAACTTCAAAGGGGCGTTTTCGCGCCCAAAGAAACCAAGTCCGCGATATCGCAATCATCGGTTTGGCCGGCCGCTACCCGCAAGCTGACGACATTGACCAGTTTTGGGCAAATTTGCGGGAAGGACGGGATTGCATCACTGAAATTCCTCCGTCCAGATGGAACCACGAAAATTATTATGATGCGGATCCGAACGCGCGCGGAAAGAGCTATAGCAAATGGGGCGGCTTCATCGGCGATGTCGACTGTTTCGACCCTTTATTCTTCAATATATCCCCCAAAGAAGCGGAACTGATCGACCCGCAAGAACGGATATTTCTTGAAACTGCCTGGCATGCGATCGAGGATGCTGGTTATAGCAAGGAATCGGTCACGGCGCGGCGAATCGGCGTATATGTCGGAGTGATGTGGGGACAATACGAGCTATACGGAGTCGAATCCTTATTGCGTGGCGGCAGCGCCATTCCAAGCTCATCGCATGCTTCGATAGCCAATCGCGTCTCTTATTACTTCGATTTTAGAGGGCCAAGCCTTGCGGTTGATACGATGTGCTCATCGTCGCTGACCGCGATCCATCTTGCCTGTGAAGAATTGCGCAAGGGCGATCTTGAAGCGGCTATCGCCGGCGGCGTGAACATCACTGTGCATCCCTACAAGTACCTATCCTTGAGCCAGGGAAAATTCGTCTCCAGTGACGGTCGTTGCCGCAGTTTTGGGCTTGGCGGCGATGGTTATGTGCCTGGCGAAGGAGTGGGGGCGATCTTGCTCAAACCGTTGGATGCCGCGCGACGCGATGGCGACCAAATCTATGGCATCGTCCGCGCCAGCGCGCTGAATCATGGGGGCAAGACCAACGGCTACACCGTACCGAATCCCAATGCCCAAGCCGAATTGATTGCCGAGGCTCTACGCAAGTCGAACGTAGACCCAGGCAGTCTGGGATATATCGAGACCCACGGCACCGGAACGTCGCTCGGCGATCCAATCGAAGTGACAGGGCTGGCCAAGGCTTTCGAGCAGCTTGGCGTATCTGGACCTGCATGTCCGATCGGATCCGTGAAGTCGAATATCGGGCACCTGGAAGGAGCCGCCGGAATCGCTGCAGTCACCAAGGTTTTGCTACAACTCCGTCATTGTCAGCTTGTACCGTCTATCCATGCAGATCCGCCGAACCCTAATATCGATTTCGCGCATGTGCCGTTCCGGGTGCAGACATCCCTAGACGATTGGCCGCGCGTGAACAGCCAGCCACGCCGTGCGGGGATCAGTTCTTTCGGCGCGGGCGGCGCCAATGCGCATGTGATCCTCGAAGAGGAAATTCTGCAGCCTACGAAGTTGTCGAAATCCGACGACACCACGCTATCTGGCCGACAAGAACCGGAACTATTCTTGCTGTCTGCGCGCGACGCGGCGAGCTTGCGTCGTTATGCCGCCGCCTTCATTGCCTATCTGCGTGAGCATCCCAATACCGATCTCGTGGATCTGACCTATACGGCTCAGGTCGGTCGCACCGCGATGCCGGCCCGGCTGACCGTTTTGACCAAAGACATCGTGGATCTGACGGAAAAATTGTCGACTTGGCTTGCTTCCCAGATATCCCCGAACGGGATTGAAGCGATTGATGACGTATTGACAGGGGATTCAAGGATCGAATACCGGCAGGGCGCGAGTTTGACAGAAGGCAGAGCTGGCAGGGCCTTTGTTGATGATTTGTTGGAGCATCGAGATTTCACCAAACTCGCGCGGCTGTGGGTAATGGGTGGGAATATCGACTGGTCGCGCCTGCGCAGGCAAGAACGCCCGCGCCGAATTTCGCTTCCCAAGTATCCTTTCGCCCGCGAGCGGTATTGGATACCGGGATCGCATCCGGAAGGATCGACTCCGTCCCACGCCTTCCGGGCGCCAACGACGGTTTCCAATCCCCATGTGGAAGAAGAACGAAAAGCGGTTGCTTACTACGTCAAACGTTGGATGCCTGATCCGTTGGGCCCGATTGCGAGCGAGCACGTTGACATAGGCGCGATTGGTCCATTGCTAGTCGTTGATCGCCAAGAAGATTTTTTCTGCGCGTTGCAATCCAAGCTGAGCACTGTGCCGATTTTGCATGCGGTTCCAACGGAGAATGTTGCAGATACCGGAGACGAATATTCCGCCGAGCCGTATCGCATCGACCCTATCGATCCCGTGGATGCGGAGCGCTTAGTCGAGTCGCTTTGTGCGAGAGAAATGTCGCCTGGCGTAATCGTGTTGCGCGCACGTGCAATCACACAAATAGACGCGGCAGAGGATCTGCAGATTCCAGATCGTGATACGGCCGTGCTGTTCCATCTTAGCCAAGCCATGCTACGTCGTAAGCTGCGCAACTTCCGCATACTTCTCGCGTTCGTCAGAGACGACGATAACTACTCACTGATGGCGGATGCCGCCATGGGATTTCTCAACACGCTCAGACTCGAACAGCCGGAATGCCGAGTCAAGAGCCTCGAAATAGCGTCGCGCGCCACGTCTTCGATCTCCGAACTGGCTGATCTGATCTTCCGTGAAATACGGCCCGATGCATGGAATGCGGAAGAGGTCAGATATGATTTCTTGGAATCGAGCGCTGATATCATCAGAACAAAAAGCGCGCTGACTTACTGTGATCCGGACGTCCTTCCCAAGGCTGCGCTGTCGTTGCCCGATCATCCGGTTTGTCTGATCAGCGGCGGATTGGGTGGACTTGGACTGCTTTTTGCCGAACACCTCATTGAACGATACCAGTCGAAGTTGGCGTTGGTAGGTCGTTCGCTTCCGAGCGCCAGGCAACAGGAACAAATAGCGCGATTGCTTGCCATGGGTTCGGAAGTGATGACTATCCAAGCAGACCTCTCCCGAATCAAAGAAGCGGAACGCGTCATCTCCGAAGTCAAAGCGCGTTTTGGCAGAATAGATGGCGTCCTGCACTGCGCCGGGACTCAGCATGACGCCATGATCGTCAACAAGACGATCGGCGAGTTCGAATCCGTCGCTTCGGCAAAAATCCGTAGCGCGCTGAATCTGGATCGCGTCACGTGCGAAGAACCTCTCGCATTCTTTAGCTTATTTTCATCGATCGCCGGAGTCACAGGGAATTATGGCCAGTGTGACTACGCCTATGCGAACCGTTTTCTTGACGCATTCGCGCAAGCGCGGGAAAGCAGGCGCAAGGCCGGGCGTTGCAGTGGAAAAACGGTGTCGATTGATTGGCCCTACTGGGAAAATGGAGGAATGTCGCTGTCCCGAGAGCAGATCGAGTGGCAGGAAAAGCATACGGGGCTGTCGCCGCTACCGGTAATCGATGGCATGCGCGCTTGGGAGGCGGCCTTGCACGCAGACATCGCCCAGATCGCCGTTGCGTATGGTGCGCAAAGCAGGATTCGACGCTTCCTTTCCAAGCTGCCGGTCTCGCCGTCAACAGGTGGGGAAGGCGCTGCGGCCATTCGTTCGAACGCAGTATCCAATCATGCATTCTTGGCGAGAACGGAGCGCTACCTGAAATCGATCATCGGTTCGGAACTTAGACTCGAACCGGAACGGATCGATGCAAACGAACGGCTGGAAGCCTATGGCATCGATTCGGTCGTGGCGGCTCACGTCACAGCGTTGCTCGAGCGCGATCTGGGTCAGCTTCCTAAAACGCTTCTCTATGAAAACGAAACGATCAACGAACTGGCGCGCCACCTTGTTCGCAACGCGCATGACGCATTGGTATCCGTTACCGAGCATGGGCAGTCTGATGCCGTTACAGATTTCTCGACTGTCGAGCATTCGTCATTTGACGAATCCACGAAGGAGACCGCACGCAAAACGCAAGTCGAATGTCGCCGAATCGCCATTATCGGCGTGCACGGCCGCTATCCGCACTCGGAGACACTCGATCAGTATTGGGCCAATCTGCGCGACGGACGCGATTTGATCGATCAGGTTCCCGCGGATCGTTGGCGTTACGAAGACTTTTACGATCCTGATCCGGCCGCTGCAGCGCATGGCAAGATCTATTGCAAATGGGGAGCATTCGTCGCCGATCACGACAAATTCGACGCCGAATTCTTTAACATTCTCGGCGATGAAGCGGATATCATCGACCCACAAGAACGGCTGGCGCTGGAGTCGGCATGGGCTGCGATCGAAGACGCGGGTTACACCCGGGAAAGGCTCAAACGTCATTATGCCAAGGGCCGTAGCGCTGATGTCGGCGTATTCGTCGGCGTCACCACGAACACGTACCCGCTACTGACGACCGAGGCCGGGGAAGCGATGCGCGCGAGCGCTATGCCCTGGTCAATCGCGAACCGGATCTCGTACTTCTTCGATTTCTGCGGTCCCAGCATCCCGATCGATACGGCGTGTTCGTCCTCATTGGTCGCGCTGCACATGGCGTGCGAAAGCATACGCAACGGCGATTGCCAAATCGCGTTGGCTGGCGGCGTCAATCTCTATCTGCATCCCGCAAAGTATCAGTCGATGTGCCTGCGACGCATGCTGTCAGCCGATGGGGCATGCCGGAGTTATGGCGCCGGTGGCGATGGATTTGTTCCCGGCGAAGGCGTGGGTATGCTGGTTCTGAAGCCGCTTGACCGTGCTATTGCGGACAACGACCACATCCATGCGGTGGTTGCCGCTAGCGCCTACGACCATTCGGGCCGCTCAAACGGCTATTCGGCGCCGAGTCCGAATGCGCAGGCTCAGCTGATCGAGCGCACTCTGCGCGCAGCCGAGATCCATCCGGAGACAATTGGCTATGTCGAAGGGCATGGAACCGGAACACAGATCGGCGACAGTCTCGAAATTGCGGCGATGACACAAGCCTTCCGTGCTTTTACCGATAAAGCCATGTTCTGCCCGATCGGCTCGGTCAAAGCGAATGCTGGTCACGCCGAATCTGCGGCAGGAATCGCTGGCATCACCAAAATCCTGTTGCAAATGCGTCATCATCAGCTTGCGCCGACCATACATGCGGAGATTCCGAATCAAGATATCGATTTCGCACAGACGCCGTTCCGCTTGCAGACAGCCCTGACGGATTGGATCGCTCCAGTGAGCGGTCCCAGACGCGCGCTGATCAATTCGTTCGGTGCCGGCGGTGTGAATGCTTGTGCGATTCTGGAAGAATTCGCGCCAATCCGGTCGAATAACGCATCCAAGGCGCTTGAACCGCAAATTTTCGTGTTGTCGGCCAAAACCTCGGAACGGCTTGCCGAGTACGGAAGACTTATGCTGTCTTACCTGGAAACATCATCGGAATTCGACTTGGCGGCGCTCTGCCATACGTTGCAGAGCGGTAGAGAATGTATGGAAGAACGTCTTGCGATCGTCGCTGAAGACGGGACGACACTGAAGTCCCGGCTTGCATGTTGGATATCGGGAGCAAGTGCTGCTGGTGTCCACCGTGGCGGAGTAGGGAAGGGAAATGGGGGACTTGCGCGCGCAGACATATCAGAATCCGCTTGCGACCTGGATACGGTCGCGGAGCGCTGGGTCGCTGGCGTTCGTGTGGAATGGGACGGATTGCGTCGGGCAGCATCGCCGGCCACCGTCAGTTTGCCGGCTTATCCTTTCGCACGAACAAGGCACTGGCTGACGCCGGGCGCAATGCCGCCAGTTGCGTCCAACTTGCATCCGTTGATCACCAGAAACACTTCCACGCTTCAAGAGACTTGCTATTCCTCAACACTGTCAGCGACTGCATATTACGCACGCGATCATCACGTCGGCAATGAACCGGTCATGCCCGGAGCAGCAATGATTGAGATGGCCTGCGTCGCAGGTAATATCGCCGGCGAGCGCCGCGTGCGCAGGATTCTTGATATCGCTTGGGTTCGCCCCTTGAGCTTCCGGCGCGGAGACGCGACGGTGAGGACGGTGCTGCGTCATGCTGGCGATAACGTCGAATGCGAGATCATGTCCTTCGACGATGACAATGATACTGTAGCGCATTGCGAGTGCAGGCTTTCGTACGAGCCTACGGTATGGTCCGGAGATCATGGTGATTTGGTCGCAATCCCGTCCCTTTGCGAGAGAAGCGCCCGTGTCGAACGGGCGAGCGATCTCTATGCACGATTCCGCGAGCATGGACTGCATTACGGACCGACTTTCCGCACGATTGAACAAGTCCATGTCGGCGACGGTTACGCGTTATCGAAGTTATGCCTGTCGGAAGATTCCCAGTCGGACGCTATGCAGTATCTACTGCACCCCTGTCTCATCGATGGCGCGCTTCAGACCGTCGCCGCATTGATTCATGGCGTCTCGCCCGGAGCGATTCATCTGCCGTTCCTGCTCCAAGAGATCGACATCGTCCATACGCTGCCACGCATCTGTTATGCCTATGCGAGGTTTTCGGACGACAACCGGTCGGATCAGGGGGGGGTGAGGAAATTCGATATCTCGATCCTTAGCGAGAATGGAAGCGTGCTCGTGGCGATGAAGAAACTCTATGTGCGCGCGTTTGCCGAGGCCGGCAAGGGAATGGCCCCCGAGGTCTCGGCATGATCGTCCATCGGGCTGCGCATTCACAGCACTCTCCGGCTCAAGCCGAGCCGGATGTCCGGCAACAGCCGGAAGTGACCGTGTTGGCGATGCAGCATCTGCACATGAAGAATTACAACTACCTTGTGCGGGATACGGACACCTCCGATGCGGTCATCATAGATCCTGCCTGGGAAATCGATAAGATCGACCGCGCCATCGTCGCTACGAATTCAAGGTTGCGCGAAATCCTGTTGACTCATGCGCATTCGGATCACGTGCATCTTGCGCGTGAGGTTTCCGAACGCTATGACTGTCCGATTCGAATGTCGAAGGAAGAAATCGCGTCATCCGGCTACGATGCGCCCCGTCTTCGTCCGATCGACGGCCCATGGGCGGTTGGAAAGATGCGGATCGAACCGATTCTCACTCCCGGTCATACGCCGGGCTGCATCTGTTACGTGATTGGCGCCAACCTCTTTACCGGCGATGTTCTGTTCGCCGAAGGGTGCGGGATATGTCCGAACGACCAAGCGGCTTATGCGATGTACGACAGCCTTTCCGAACTCAAACACCGTATTGATCCATCGACCGCAGTCTATCCTGGGCATTCGTACGGAGATCCGCCCGGGCAGAAAATGGAGCGGCTGCTCAAACAGAACATATACCTGCAATTCAGAACCCCAGAAAGCTTCGTCGCATTTCGTATGAGAAGCGGGCAGAGCATGACGAAAATCTTCGATTTCCGATGACCCCCGCACGTCGCCACCCAGAACGATTCAAGGAAACATACACATGATCCAGGCCGGTATCGAGGCAATTAATGCTTTCGCAGGAAGCGCGTATCTGAATGTCGAAAAACTGGCTACGCACCGTGGCCTGGATACGACACGATTCGCCAATCTGTTGATGAAGGAGAAAACGGTTGCGCTGCCTTACGAAGACCCGGTGACCTTCGGCGTAAACGCAGCCAAGCCCCTGATCGATGCGATGAGTGAGGAAGATCGCAACCGGATCGAAATGGTCGTGACATGCACCGAGTCCGCATTCGATTTCGGCAAGTCGATGAGCACCTACTTCCACAGGCTGCTCGGTCTGAACCGCAACTGCCGCCTATTCGAGATCAAGAATGCGTGTTATTCCGGTGTGGCTGGATTGCAAATGGCCGTCAACTTCGTGCTCAGCCAGGCATCGCCAGGCGCCAAGGCGCTGGTGATCGCCACCGATATCTCGCGTTTCCTCACTGCGGAGGGAGGCGAGGGACTTACCGAGGACTGGTCGTTCTTCGAGCCGAGCGCGGGCGCCGGAGCCGTAGCGATGATCGTCAGCGACATGCCTTATATCTTTCGTATCGATGTCGGCGCCAGCGGTTACTACGGCTACGAAGTCATGGATACGTGCAGACCTCTGCCCGACAGTGAGGCGGGCGATGCGGATCTGTCACTGCTGTCTTATCTCGATTGCTGCGAAAAGGCCTTCCAGGAGTACTGTAAGCGCGTTGAGGGCGCGGACTATGCCAGCAGTTTCGGCTATCTGGCGATGCACACCCCATTCGGCGGCATGATCAAGGGAGCGCATCGTGATTTGATGCGCAAGATCGTCAAGGCCGATCCCAAACGCATCGAAGCCGATTTCGAACGCAGGTTGGGCCCTGGGCTGGCCTATTGCCAACGCGTGGGCAACATCATGGGCGCGACGACGATGCTATCCCTGGCCAGCACGATCGAGCATGGCGACTTCAGCGCACCGCAACGAATCGGCTGCTTTTCTTACGGCTCGGGTTGTTGTTCGGAGTTCTTCAGCGGGGTAGCGAGCCAAGACAGTCAGGATCGGGTACGGGCCCAGCGCATCGGTGAACAATTGAATCG
This sequence comes from Lysobacteraceae bacterium, assembly GCA_008015095.1. GTDB lineage: Bacteria > Pseudomonadota > Gammaproteobacteria > Xanthomonadales > Xanthomonadaceae > Lysobacter_I. The sequence continues at coordinate 14,892 of SSEV01000130.1, forward strand.
TCGTTACGAGCTGAGTATGGGCGAATACGACATGGTGTTGACCAACAGCGGCAGCGTCAGGTTCGGCACGCGCAACGTCAGCGTCGATCAGGATTTCCTGCCAGCGGCCAGAAGCAGTCATGGGGCTGGAAAGCTCGTGCTCACTGGCATCAAGGAATTCCACCGCCAGTACGAATGGATCTAGAGTGGTTGGGTGCCCCGGATTTTTACATAATACGCATTATGCGAAATAATAGACGTTCCTAGGCCCGAACTGGCACTGCGGGATGTGGCTGCTCCCCCGCCACGGTTTTGCATGCATCGTAGACCTGGCCATCCAGCTGTCTGAGCAGATTGAATATGCGTTTTAAACCGGCTTGTTGGAGGACGGCTTCACGGTGGGCTTTCGCTGCGCGGCATGCCGTCACCTTAGGGTTCGCATCGCGCGGTGACGCACGGACGGCGCTCTGGTGTACGGGAGTTTGCCTTTGGCGCTTCTCTCTAAAATATATGACGGTGGCCAATGCTGGCCGATCGCGAGCCCGGGTTTGCCGCCGGACTCGCAGTCAGCACATCACATGCTCACGCACCTGCTTCGCCCCATCGCGGTCAGTTCCATTCGTACTCCAGCAGCAGCCACATGCCTTCGAGTTCCGATTCGCCCGAAGCAGAATCGATCTGAAGATCGCCGCCGCCGGGGCGCGTCAGCGTAATCCGCCACGGGTCGGCACTGCTGTCGGGAGGCAGCTCGATCGACAACGCCTCGACTTCTCTCCTGGCGACATGCAATCCACCGTACTGATTGAGGCGAGCCATCGACATGACATTCGAACCTGCTGGTGGGGGTTCGGGCAAGGCGGACAACACGGCCTGGTAGCTGCCCGCATCCGCTGCCCGACAAAGCAGCGTCACTGCGTTGATCTTCAGGGTCTTGCCCTCGTCCATCAATCTGAACAATTTGCGATCGAGCCCGAGTTCGAACACATTCGCGGTCGAAGCGCCTGCTGGCCTGACGAAACGGTGCCAATGACTGGGGAACTCCCGCTTCAGATCGAACAGCCGCGACGAATGCGTACTGCCATCGGCCTCGAAATAGTCGCGCAGATGCGCAATCGCATCGTTCCTGAACACGCCGGCGTCCTCGCGCGCCGTGTATTTCAGATGCACCACGACGTCGGAGATGGTCGAATAATCGAACTGCCGCAGGGGGCGGCCGAAATCCGGATTGCTCGGATCTGGATTGTTCGATGCCGAGTCGTTGAACAGTTCCAGCGACCATTCGCTGATCGCGCCCGCTCCTTCGAACGGCAGATAACGTTCGTCACGGAAATCGAGTTCGAACATGCCGCTGTCGTTTTGCGCCCTGCTGATCGCGATCGCATTCACCGGGATCGTATTCTCGACGAAACGGCCATCCTCGACCGGCGCGCCTTCCTCATCGGTATTGCGCGCATAGCCGCTGCCCTTCTCCGTGTTCACGCGTACGCTGTTCTTGAGCAGGCGCAATGTCGCGGAAACCGTCGTGTAAGGCCCTGCGATGCAAGGAATGGTCACCGAGACGGACTTCAGCCGGCGGAAGTAATGGCCCGGGAAATCGAGATCGAAAGCCTCCTCTGGCATCCGGAACGTGCATCGGCCCGTCTCGCGCAGCATGACCAGGGCCATCGGGTCGAGCCGTGCGATGGACACGTCTTTCCCGAGTTCGAACTCGCGACGATTGCGCTCGAGATACGCGGATTCCAACCGGCGCAGGTCGTGACGGAGCGACTCGCCCGAGCCAAGACCTTTCTTGAGCCCATCCCAATAGCCGAAATTGATGTACGAGGTCGAAGCCATGCCAAGTTCGAAGCGCAGGCAACGTTCGGCGCGTTTGGCCAGATCGTAGGCCAGGCGGTAGCTCCTGAAGAACACCGAGGAAATCTGCCCGATCTGCCAGGAATACAACTCGTCGTCGGTATATTTGCCACGCATGAAATCGAGCGCTTCCTTGGCGTGCTCCATCTGCAGCGTATGGTTCTCGTAATCCTTCTCGGCGATCTTGATCTTCAGCTCGGCTGCGGCGATCGACTTGTCGATCTGTTCGATTTCCTTGTCGGCCAGATGCTCCTGCAGTTTCCAGTCGTCCCAACGCCGGTCATGTCCGGCGTTGATCGAAGCCATATTGGCGTCGTAATTACTCGAATTGGCGGCGAACGTGAACCCCCCGGCAATGGCCTGCAGCATGCCGCCGACATTGGAGCCGCCGAAACTCACCGTGGCGTTGGGTGAACCGCCAGCACCGTTGATGCCCACGCTGAACGATGGAATCATGTGGGCGACGGATGCAGCGATGTTGGTGGCCTGAGCGCGCTCCTGCCAACTTTGCGCATCGCCCAGCTTGCCCTGATGCAAGCGCTCGCCGGCATTGATCTTCTCGATGCTGCGGTAATGATCGCGCCGGATCGTGACGACTTCCTTGTTTTTCTTCAGTCCCTGCAGGGTTTCACGCGCCTCCTCGACCTGCTTCTTCCTGACTTCGGTCACCGCATCGAGCAGGCGGATTTCATGGCCCTGCCTCAGTTGCGCGACAGCCTCGGCGTCTTTTTTCTCCAGCGCAGCCAACAAGGCCGCCCCCAACGAAACCAAATCGGAGCAGACATCCTCGGCGCGTCTGAGCATCGGGAAGAAGCGGTACAGCGGCAATGGCGCGCTGAGATCCGACAGCGCGGCGCCAAGATCGGCTCCACCGGCGACGGCCTTGACTAGCGCTCCCGGATCGATCGGCGGTTCGAACAGCGCCAATTGCCGGACTACACCGTCGATGTTCATGCAGTGGCGCAGCTTGTACAGGCGATCGGCGATCGTGTCCCAATACGCGAGCATCTTTTCGTTGCGCGGAATGCAGAAATAAAGCATCGGCAGCGGCGCCGGGTCCGTGCCCTCACCGCCTCCCTCTGGAAGGGCCGGCACGAGATTCTCGATGTCGATCAAGGCATTGGAGAAAGCGTCGAACTGGAACTCGAGTTCGTTGAAGCTTTCCAGCGGCGGAATCGCGCGTGGCGGGATCGATCGCGGCTTCGGCCCGAGGATCTCTGCAGCGAGGATATAAAGCTGAGTCGCTTCGTTGAGGCTCTCCATGCTGTCCTGACGGAAAAGGTTGTCGGCCCAGGCGATCAGATTGTCCAGATACTTCATCACCACGGTCTTCTGATATGCGACCGTCCGGTAGTTGGCGATGCGATGAGGCTCGAACGGCCAGGTCCGCCAATCGAGCACCTGTTTTTCGAGTTCGGCGCGTGCCTGGGCCGAATAACCAGGCACGCTGGAATCGCCGGCCAGCATGCGCAGGATCGCATCGATCCGCTGCTGCTGGTACTGCTGATCGGTAGCCTGGAAGAACGGCTTGGTGATCCAGTATCGGCTCATCGGCGAGCCGCCCGGCGTTGGGTTGTCCACGCCAATCGGATTGAAGATGTAGTGATACCAGTCGCGGGCTTCTTCGAAACGCTGATTACGGCTCAGTGTGTTGGCGATCAGCAACGGCGCATGGAAAAACAATTCCCAGTTGTAGGATGCATAAGCGCCATCGGGATCGAAATCGACGACTTCCTTCGGATAGTCACGATCGCTACCCTGCTCCACCACCCAAGCCGTGGGTTGATAACTGCGTTCGAAGCTGAAACCGGAGTCCTTGAGCTGGGTATTGCGATCCATCAAGCCCGAAATGCCCTTCAAGGGGTTGTAGAGCAGTTTGGCGAAGTCGCAGACGAAGGGATGATAGTGATTCTTGAAGTGGAAACGCCGGTATTGGTACAGCCCCAGCCCGAACGCGCCGAGGTAATAGTGAAAGTAACGCATCACCCACCGTGTCAGCAGGCGCTGGACCTGCTCGATCCGCGCCGGGGTGTATTCCGGCGGCGACCCGTTCGGGTCGGGTGGCCCGGCCTGTTCGCCGAAAATATCCCAGAGGAAAGTGTCGAGTTGGTGACGTTCGCCCACTGACGACGAGGTCAAGTGAAGACCTTCGGCCCAGGTCTTTACCTGGCCTTCGATATACGTCTCCCATTGCCGCAGGGCTTTCTTGACTTCCGGATAGTAGAACCTGTCGGTTGTCTCGGGCGACGACAGTTCTTGCGATCCCAGATGCGTCGCAGGTCGGCCGCGGTGCTGCATCGCCAGCACCGGCAATACGAAGAAACTTCGCGCTTTGTCCTGATAGAAGAACGGCAGCCAACTGCCGACCGAGCCCTGCCGGTCGTCCCGGCTCGACCCCAATGCCGCCAATCCGTCCAGCAGCAGGCGGTCGATATAGGACAGATGCCAGGGCGGCGTGATTGAGAAGAGATCGGGCGTATGTTGAAGCACCGCTGCGTAGCGAGCGCCGTTGCCCGCGGGTGCGTACACGCTCTCGAGAGTGAAGTCCTCCTCGGGGCGATCGGTGCGATCAGCGAGTTCCTTCCATTTCAGAAAGGCGGTGTCGTGACCGACGGAGGCGGATTCAGGCCTGACAGCATGCGTGAAATATCCCGCACCGTAACTGAGTTCGGGCACGCCCTTGCAACCGGAAACCTCGCAAGCACCATACAGGCCGGCGACCGGCACCTGCGCCCACGATGGCCCGGCCAGCCCGTTACCCGAGAACTTGACGAAGAAACGCCCGTCGATCTCGCTGCGGTCGATCGGATAGAACTCGTAATGCTTCTTCAGCAGCGTGCCGGTGTAATAACTGCTTTCCGCATAATCGGTGGACACCCGCCTCGGCGTCCATTTGCCATTGCGGTAATCGCTGACCGCCATGCGCATCTGCAGACATTTCTTGGTCTTGTCGACCTTGAACGAGCTATCGTTGTCCAGGTCGACCCTGGGCACTTTGACCGTATCGTTGGCGGTTTCGTCCGGCACTTCGCTGAAGATCGGCCAGAACAGGAACAACCGCGAACCGATGACCGCAGGGATCAGGTAGTCGCCCTCGATATCGAGATCGACCCGCTCCCATGGCGTCCATTGCCGATAATCGTAGCGGCGGTAGTAGTAGAGATGCGGTTGCGCCCCCGGAGTGCGTCCGAATACATGCACGATAGCGTTGTCGCCGTCGTCCTCCTGATAGTGGCCGACGATCTCAAGCTGGGCTACGCCGCGCAATTTCTCCAGATACGCGGCGAACGCCGCTTCCGCTGAAGCGGTCGTCACTTCGTTCTGCAACAGTTCGTTTTCGAGATCCCTGAAGAACGAAGATCGGTCCTTCTTTAACTCCGGTTCGATCCAGTTTTCCGGCCACAGATAGACCTTGCGATTGACCTCCCAGACCCGGTACTTGCGCATCCAGCGCCACCAGCGCCACGCGCTGTCGCCGTCGGCGCCGTCGGCATCGACTTCCACCTCCGGTTCCAGACCCATGAAACATCTCTGTACCAGCAATTGAATCGATCCGGTGGCCTGTACGATCCTGCTGGTCAGTTGGCAGGAGCACATCTCCACATCGATCAGACAATAGGCATAGAGATCGTTGCTGTTTTCCCACTTGCCGGTGGGCGCTCCGGCCGGCATCGGGCGGGACAAGAGATAGGCGACCAGCGCGTCGCGCTTGCGTTCGCGCAAGACATCCTGGATTTCGGCGCACAGCACCAGCCAGGTGTCGCTTCCGAACTTGCCGCGCAGGAGCGCTTTAGCTGTCTTGGCGTGGCTTTCCTGCATCGTCGCTTGTGCGAAGCTCGTCGCGTTCGTAGCACCGCATCCGAGCGCGTCCATGAATCCGAACGCGCGTTGCAGCCTCTCCCATGTTTCGGCGAGCAGGTAATCGTTCGGATAGGCCGCGTCCAGATGATTCGATAAGGCTTCGATATCGGCCGCTGGCCACGTTTCGCATACGGTTTCGGCCGCGATGGCGAAGTCAGCAGCGCTGGCGTACGCGCCGGTGCGTAAATTGTTCAGCAGTGACAGGAAGGTGCCCGCGCTTTCCGGCAAGGCGTCGCGCACGCGCAATAACCGGCTGGTACGCAGCAACCGTTCTGCGGACGCAACGGGCTCAGTCGGATTCAGCGGTAAGGTCAGAGGGTCGAGCAACTGCGCGCTCGCTGTCAAGTCGGCCAAAAGCTCCCAATCCTGCAGCGGAATCTTCCAGCGCGCCAACATCGCGGCGACCCTGTGCGCCCAATCACAGGCATCGAAAGCCTTACCCAACGTGGCGCGATCGACAACACCGTTGGTTGAGACGAATGCCCCGGTGAAATAGGCCAGAAGGGTTTCCGGCAACCGTGGATACGCCTGCAACAAGCGTTGGGCCGTCGCCTGATTCAAGGCGAGTTGCGCGGTGAACTGATCGACGACGGTTTGATCGGACGTGGTCTTGGTCAGATAAGCCAGCGCGCGTTCGATCGCAGTGACCATATTCGCGGCGAGGTGGTCGGCGGTCGGGTCGGCGAGATCGCGCAACGGAAAGGCCAGATCCGCCTCGGTCAGCCAGATTCGGTCGTCCGGCGCCACGACCAGCGCCGGCTGCAGGAACAGGCTGTTGACCTCCCCCAGATAATCCGGATCCGCGGACAACGCGTCCAAGGCATCTTTATCGGACGAGGACAGCAGGCCATTCAACTGTAATTCGCGACGTTGCGCATCGAAGGAGATACGTAACGCCAACGACGTATCCGCGAGCAGAGAGAAATCGACTGCTGCCGGCAGATTCGACAACGGCGCAGTGAATGCGGGCTTGAGGAACTTCAAGGCGAGTCGCGGTCGTTCGTGGAACTCGGCGATCGCGGCCTGATACGCCGGAATGCCGGTCACTGCCGCCAAAGCAGGATCGGTCAACAGCGTGTTGCGTTGCGCTGCTGTCATCAAGCCGGCGAAGCGCAGGACGACGCCATCGTAGTGGATACGGATATTGTGCGGTGCGCCGGTGATCGAAGCCGGGAACGCAAACGCCGGCGGCAGGATCGCCCCGCCTCGCTCCTGCGCAGATTCGTCGCGCAGGATCGCGATGAAATCCGCCGCGCCACGTTCGTCGCGGCCAAGCTGCTGCAACAGCGCGCTCAGCAGCGCGCTCAAAGCGTCGACATCGGTCGGCGTCGCGGTAGCGAGGAAGGGATAACGCGACGGGTCGAATTCTGCGCGGATGCGTTGCAACTCCTTGCGCATGCCGGTCAGGAAGC
>SSEV01000089.1 GCA_008015095.1 Lysobacteraceae bacterium
GCGCTGTATGGGGCGATGGTCCGCAAGCGTCTCGCGCAGCGCCGGGCCGAACGGCAACAGCGATGACGTTCGGCCCGGCGCTGCGCGAGACGCTTGCGGACCATCGCCCCATACAGCGCGACCCCGACCAGCGGCGCGACGACCCATCGCCATTCCGACCACAGCACCGCCAGCCCGCGCGCGCTGAAGAAACCCGCGCCGATCGGCGAGACCGCGATCGGTCGCCAGGGCGCGAAAAAGCGGTGTTCCGACCATGGCCAGAGCAGAGCGACGCCGAGGCCGCCATCGGTCAGCGCGTCCAGCAGCGGATGCGACACGGTGCAGAAGGCCAGAAAACACAACGCCCACCGGCGTGTGGTCCGCAACCAGGGGGCGAGCATCGCGCCGACCATGCCCACCGCCAGTGCGAACAGCAGCGAATGGCTCGCGCCGCGGTGACCGAACTGATCGGCGTAGGCGATGCCGAGTTTGAATGCGACCGTATCCAAGTCCGGCAGGATCGACGCCAACACGCCGGCAGCGATCAGGCGCGGCGATATCGCGCCGCGGCCCAACGCCAGCCCCGCGGCCAGCGGCACGACGGCATGGGTGAAGATCGTCGGCATCGCGGGGCGTGTCCGGAACAGGGCGTGGGGAATTCGGAATGCGCGAAAATTCGAAACGGGCTCAGATATCGTCGGCGCGGAACGCATCGCGCAGCCATTCGAATACCGGCGCATCGATATCGCCGCTGGCGTCCATCACATCGAAGCGACAGGGGCTGCGCGCAGCGTCGCGATGCGCGGCGAGAAACTGTTCGGCGGCGAATACGATGCGTCGCCGTTTGCCCGCATCGACCGACGCCGCGCCGCCGCCGAAGGACGCGCTGCGGCGATAACGCACCTCGACGAACACCAGCGTGTCGCCATCGCGCATCACCAGATCCAGTTCGCCCAGACGGAAACCGGCATTCGCGGCGATCGGTCGCAGGCCAGCCTTCTGCAGGAAGGCGCACGCCAGCGCCTCGACGTTCCCGCCCTGCTTGCGCCGGTCAGCTGCCACTCTTGCCCAACGCGACGATCTGGCCCTCGCTGAAGGTCGACCAGGTCGGCACGCGCACGATGTTGCCGGCGCTGTCGACATGCAGCGCGCCGGTCGCGCCCGCCAGGCCGTGCGGATCGCGCGACAGCCGTTCCAGATAAGCGGTGAGCAGCCAGGCGTCGTAGCCGAAGGCGAACAACTTGGCGGCTGGACCGCGCGCGGTAGGCAACTGCAGCCCGGTGCTTTCCGCCGAGGGCAGCCCGTTGACGCCCTGTACGCTCCAGGCCTCGCTCGGGAAGGCGATGCCGTCGAGCAGTTTGTCCTGTTCGGGCTTGCCGGTGCCCGAGAGCAGTTGCGAGGTCGCCACCCGAGGCTTGTCGCCGAGGCCGTTCGACGCGAGTTGCGCAGACAGCGCGCGCGCCTGTCCGCTCTTCAGCGCCATGAACACCGCGTGCACGCCGCCGTCTTTCTGCATCGCGGCCTGCAGCGCCAGACTGGAATCCACCGGTTTGTCGGCGACGCTGAGGGTCTCGACCACGCTGCCGCCGCGACTGAGCAGATGCTCGCGGAACGCATTCACGCTGCGACGCATGTTGTCGTCGCCGCCGCTGAGCACCAACACCCTGCGCGCATTGCGCGACAGCAGATAGTCCGCGGCCGCGGCGCCGTCGTCTTCCGGCGCCAGCGCGAAGCTGGCGTTGCCGGCCGGCGGCGCGCCTGCGCCACGGTTCAGAGCCAGCATCGGCACCGGCAATTGCGCTTCGCGGAACAGGGCGCCGACCTCGTCGCGACCGAGAGGGCCCAGTACGTAATCGGCGCCATCGCTCACGGCCTTCTGATAAGCGCTCTGCGCTCCGGCGGGCGTGCCGGCGGTGTCGTAGAAATGCAATTCCGGGCGTTGCCGGTGCTCGCCGTAGTAACCCGCGAGCAGGCCGTCGCGGACCGGTGAGGCCGCCGTGGCCAACGTCCCAGACAAGGGCAGCAGCACCGCGAGTTTGCGCGGCGGGCGATAACCGTCGCGGTCGGCCGGCGCGCGCGAACCGGCATTGAAACGCCATTGACCGCCGCGGTCGAGGGGGCGCGGCAACGACAGACCGCGACGCAGCATCTCGCGGCCGGCGAAGTTGTACAGAGGATCGCCATTGCCGAGCATCCCGGCTTCATTGGTCAGCGTGGCGTTGTCCAAGCCTGCCAGCAACTGTTCGATCGCGCGGGCGTTATCCTGCTGGGCCTTTCCACTGAGCGCAGCGTGCTCGCGAGCCAGCGCCGAGGCTTCCGCGATCACCGGATGGTGCCGGATCGCGGCCGGTTTGGTGCTGTGAACGGTGGTGGTGGCGCAACCCGCCGATACCAGCGCGAGCAACACAGACCCGGTCAGGGCATGGAACATCCGGCGCATCGGCGCAATCCTCCAAGAACTCGAGACGATTCTACCTGCCGCCGACGGAGCCGGGTGGCTACATGGCGGCGGATCGTCGCGCACGCGACAGGTTGGCTCGCTCACGACGAATCAAGCGCTTACGCCCCTGTGCCGGTGGCGCAGCCATCCCTGGCGGCGCTGACAGACCCTCGTCTGACGTCGATGCGGCGCTGGTGCCGGCCGGCTAGACTGGCTGGAGATTTTCGGACCAGCCTCGGACGCCACATGCCGATTTCCAACCCTGCGGGGACGCTATTCGTGGTGGCGACGCCCATCGGCAACCTCGGGGATCTGTCTGCGCGCGCGATCCAGACCCTGCGCGATGTCGCGGCGGTTTGCGCCGAGGACACCAGACGCACGCGACAACTGCTCGCGCATTACGGCATCGAACAGGCCCTGATCGCCGTGCACGAACACAACGAGACCGACGTTGCGGAACGCATCGTCGCGCGGCTGCGCGGCGGCGAATCGCTGGCGCTGGTATCGGACGCCGGTACGCCGTTGGTGAGCGATCCGGGGTTCCGCGTGGTCGCGGCCGCACGCGCCGCGGGTGTCCGGGTGTGCCCGCTTCCCGGCGCCTGCGCTTTCGTCGCCGCATTGAGCGTCGCGGGGCTGCCCAGCGATCGTTTCGTCTTCGAGGGTTTCCTGCCGGCGAAATCCGCCGCTCGCCGTGAGCGCCTGGCCCGCTTGGCCGGCGAATCCCGCACCCTGATCTTTTACGAATCCGCGCATCGGATCGAAGAGACGTTGGCCGATGCCGCCGCCGTCTTCGGTGACGACCGTCGCGCGGTGCTGGCGCGCGAGTTGACCAAACTGTTCGAAACCGTGCTCGATGGCGATCTCGCCGCGCTGCATGCGCGCGTGCTCGCCGACCCCGATCAGCGCAAAGGCGAATTCGTATTGCTGATCGGCGGGGTCGAGGACGAGACGCAGGCCAAGATCGCCGAAGGCCGTCGGGTCTATGCGACCTTGAGCGAGCACTTGCCGCCGTCGACTGCGGCGAAACTCGCCGCCGATCTCACCGGCGCGCCGAGAAAAGCGTTGTATGGCGGCTGAGTGACGTCAGCCCCCCTTCATTTCATCCGGTGCGCGACGCACGAGACCCGCGAATCGAGGTAAGCAGATGCATCCAGAAAATGCTCGCGCGCAGGCGGTTCTCGTGTGGTCCGGTTTCCTTGCGTCGCGATGGAGATGGCGATCGCAAGCGCATGTCGGACCTTCCCGGTTGTCGGTGCGCTCTTGCCGCCATGTTGCGCGGATCGGTGATGAAAACCCCGAACGAACTCATCGCGGATTCGCTCGGTGGTTGCGATTCCGAAGCCGATCCGGGCATGCCCCCGCCGAATCAATCGCAGGCGCGACGGATTCGCGGGCGGCCCATCCCTGCGTCGCGACTACGTTGACCTATTCCGCGTTGTCTCATTGGATGCTGCTGCTGTCGATCGCAGTCGCTTGGTGCGGCATCTCCAGCGCCCATGCGATGGTGGGCGAGCCGGAGGTCGCTACGGCCCAAGCGAAGGAGCAACGCGTCGGTGAAGACGCTGCCGGTGCAGCGGCGTCTTCCGCCGCCGCTGCTGCCGCTGCCGAAGCGGCCGCCAGCGATCCGCCCGCGTCGACCGAACCGCTGCGGACGTCCTGTCCTAGTGCGGATCTGTTCGTGATCGCCAGCGCTGCGACCTTGCGCGATGCGCCCGATCTCGCTGGAAAGCCGCTTGCTGTGTTGCCGATCGGCGTTCGCGTAAACGCAAACTGCGAGCGAGGCGAATGGCGGCGGGTCTGGGCGCAGAGCGTCGCCGGCCTGATCGGCTGGGTGCGCGCCGATCTGCTCGCCGTCGAGGCGCCGGAGTTCGAAAAGATTCAAGCGCAATTCGAAGCCGCGCGCGCCGACGACCACGCTGCGCGCAGGATGTACGCCGAACGCATGGTGGCCCTGGCGCCGACGCGCGAGGCCGGGCATCAGCGTCTGATTTCGGTGTTGGAAAGCCTTGGCGATGCGGACGCGTTGCGCCGTGCGCGCGACGCGCTCTCGGCCGTGCGGACGCCCAAGGTCGAGCGCGCGCCCGGCGAAGACCACTTGCTGCTCGCCGTCGATCGAGGTTTCATCAGTCCGGTCGCGAAGATCGGACCGCAAGGCATCACCAGTTACGACCGCGACAGCGTCTATAGCGACATCAAAGGCCAAGCCGACGAGCAGCCAACATTCTTCCGCCCGCTGCGCGCCTTGCATTACTACAGTCGGGGCGGCGCTGCCGGTCTGGTCCGCGTGTTGCGTCGCGAAGAGCCTTCGTGCGAATCGCTGATGGCCTCGGTCGAACCTGTCGGCATGGAGGTCGCGGCCGATCGGATGAACGGGTTCGCGACCAATGTCGCCTTGCCCCTGGCCGCGTCCGGTCCGATCGAACAGCCGAACGCATCCGAACGCGTGCGGATGACCGCATGGCTGGAAGCGGCGCTGCGCGAACAGGGGCTGCGTCTGGATCAGGCCCGGGCGATCATGGCGAAGGCGCAGAGCGAAGACGAGAGCATTCGGGTCCATATCGCCCGCCGCGGAGCGACGGGCGAGCGCATGCTGGTGGGCGTGCTGCGCACCGCCGTCCCGGGGGAGGGCTTTGCGCCACCGCCTGGGAAATCCGAGGAAATCGCTACGATTCGCGACGTTAGCGCGATCGTGATCGCGGACGAGATTCCGAAGCGGAACGGTAAGCACCGTTATGCGCTCAGTCATAGCGTCGCCGCGCTCAGTCCAGGAGGCGACCTCAGTTCGAGCTTCGCATTCCTGGATTATGTCGATGCAGACGGCGATGGCTTCAGCGAACTGCTGTTCGTCGGCTATGGCTACGAATGGTGGTGGTACGAGGTCTGGAAACGCGCGGGCAAGGGCTGGCGTGTCGCAGCGTCCGGCGGCGGCGGCGGATGTTGAACCGCAGCGGCGCGACAGACTTCTTGATTCGCATGCCACGACGAAATCGTATGGATCGAAGCGCTATACCTATCCCCAAAGCGTCATTCCCAAAGCGCCATAACCAAAGCGGGACACCAGGATGCCGATGAAACTCAACCGCCTCATCCCGATGCAACCGGTCAACAGCATGCCCGCGAGCGTCGCGTTCTACGAAAAACTCGGATTCGAGATTGAGAACCGCAACGATCAGTGGGGCTGGGCGATGCTGCGCTGCGGCGATTGCCGGATCATGCTCGATCAGTCGATCGCCGCGCATCCGGGCATCCCGCGCATCGCGGTGCTCTACCTCTATCCGGAGGACATCGTTGATTTCCACCGGCGGGCCAGTGAAAACGGCCTGGATCTCCCCGAGCTGGACGCCACGTTCTACGGCATGACCGAGTTCCGCATCGAAGACCCTGACGGCAACCGGTTGTGGATCGGACAAGCCGATGCGGCCGATGCGGCGGATTCCGTTTGACGGTCGAGGCTCGCTCGAATCTCAGCGCGCGCCGCGCGGGATCAGCACTTCGGCGTAAGTCTTGTCCTCGATCAGGATGTGATCCGACAGCCAGCTCTTGAGGTATTTGAGCAGCTCATCGCCGACGTTATTCTCGCCGCGCGCATGGCGTCGTTCACAATCCTCGATCATGCCGACGAAGGCGTGATGGGCGTGCGCATGGTCGTTGGCCTCTTCGTAACGATAAACCTGGAACATCGCCTCTTCATAGGCGAAATGCACCCGGGTGTAGTTGCGCAGGCGTTCGAGCATGCCCTTGAGCACGGCGCTGCCGCGCCCCTGGGCGACCGCATCGTCCAGCTCGTTGATGTAGTTGATCAGGAGGCGATGCTGCCGGTCCACGCTGTCGATGCCGACGGACAGCCGCGGTGTCCACTCGAAAAATGCCATGCGCGCCCCCTGGCCAACTGCCGATGCCGGAGTGTCGGCCGCATCCAGGGACGCGGGCCTTGATCCTGGTCAACTTGGGTGAAGGCAAGCGCTCGGCGCGAAGACTTATCCGCCGGCCAGACTGTCCAAGGCCAGCGCGGCCATCCGCGACAGTCCAGCTTCGCGTTGGGCGGCGGGCATGTGCTCGCCTCGGTCCAGGTGGTCGCTGACGGTCAATACGGCCAGCGCCTGGAAACCCTCGCGCATGCCCAAGCCGTACAGACCGGCCGATTCCATTTCGATTCCGCAGATCCGGTGCCGGCGCAGACGCGTCAGCAGTTCCGGATCGCCGTCGTAGAAACTGTCGGTGCTGAACACATGCGCCACGCGGATCGCGACGCCTTGTGCGGACGCGGTGTCGGCGGCCGCACGCAGCAGCGCGTAGTCTGCGCATGCGGCGAGATCGTGGTCGCCGAACTGCAGGCGATTGAAACGCGAATCGGTGCTGGCCGATTGCGCCAACAGCAGATCGCCGAGACTCACCTCGCCCACGCCGCCGCAGGTGCCGATGCGCAGAATGCGGCGGACGCCGTAGGTGCGCGCCAGCTCGGTGGCGTAGATCGCGCTGGAAGGAATGCCCATGCCGCTGCCCATGACCGACACGCGCAGGCCGCGGTAATGTCCGGTGTAGGCGAGCATGTTGCGGCGCGCGTTGACTTCGACGGCGTCTTCGAGGAATTCGCGTGCGATATGACGTGCGCGCAGCGGGTCGCCGGGAAACAGCACGGTGTCGGCGATGGCGCCGGGTTCAGCATCGATGTGCGGTGTGCTCATGGGGATATCGACGTGGACATGGGAGGGGTGTCGTGGTTCAGCACAAGGATTCAGCGCAATGATTCAGCGCGTTCGCTGAGAAAACAGCGGCCCGCCGCTAGCGGCGGCAGACCCAGATGCGTGGCGATGCCTTGGCCGATATCGGCGAAGGAGTCGCGGCGGCCTACCGCGCGTGGCGTCATTCCCGGACCATAGGCGAGCAACGGCACGGTTTCGCGGGTGTGGTCGCTGCCCGGCCAGGTCGGATCGCAGCCATGATCGGCGCTCAGCACCAGCAGATCGCCGGGACGCAGCGCGTCCAGGATCTCAGGCAGGCGCTGGTCGAATGCCTCCAGCGCCGCGGCGTAGCCCAGCGGGTCGCGGCGATGGCCATACACGCTGTCGAAGTCGACGAAATTGGTTGCGACCAGCGCCCCCTCGCGCGCCTGCGACATAGCTTGCAGCGTCGCATCGAACAGAGCGTCGTGACCGTTGGCGCGCAGGCAGGCGTCGATGCCGCGATGCGCGAAGATATCGTCGATCTTGCCTACGGCGATCGTTTCTCCGCCGGCATCGCGCGTCGCATCGAACAGCGTCGGCGCCGGGGGCGGCAGCGCGTAATCGTGCCGGTTGCCGGTGCGTACGAAACCTTGCTCGGGCGAGCCGAGGAATGGCCGCGCGATCACTCGGCCGATTTCGTAGGGGGCGAGCAACATGCGCGCGAGCAGGCACAGACCGTAAAGCCGCTGCAGGCCGAAACTCTGTTCGTGCGCGGCGATCTGGAACACCGAATCCGCCGAGGTGTAAACGATCGGCTTGCCGCTGGCCATGTGCTCGGCCCCGAGCCGGGCGATGATTTCGGTGCCGGAGGCATGACAGTCGCCGAGAACGCCCGGCAGACCGCCCTGCGCGATCAGCGCATCCAGCAGATCCTGCGGAAAGCTGTGCTCGCGCTGCGCGAACAGGCCGAACGGTTTGGTCAGGATGACCCCGGCGGTTTCCCAATGCCCGGACGGCGTGTCCTTACCGCAGGCGCGTTCCGCCGCGTAGCCCCAGCAGCCCTGCGGCGCGTGCAGTTCGGCGAAACCCGGCGCGGGCGCGCCATGCGCGGCTGCGTGCGCGTGCGGAAGTCCAAGACGCGAGAGCGTCGGCAGCCGTAACGGGCCACGCGAGTGCTCCGCGCAGATTCGTGCGATATGGCCGAAAGTGTCCGCGCCCTCGTCGCCATAAGCCGCGGCGTCCGGGGCAGCGCCCAGGCCCAAGGAGTCGAGCACCAGCCAGATCGCGCGGCTCATGCGTCCGCTCCGACGGCGCGCATCCTCACGGCGTTGCTTCGAGCATGGCCGACACTTCGGCGAACAAGGCGCTGGCGCCGATACGGAAACGTTCGGGTGCGACCCACGCCGCGCCGAGGCGGTCTTCGGCCAGCGTCATGTAGCGCAAGGCGTCGGCGATCGTGCGAATCCCTCCCGCGGCCTTGAATCCGCAGGCGCCGCCCGACGCGGCGATGCAATCCAGCATCACCGCGGCCGCTTCCGGCGTGGCGTTGACCGCGACCTTGCCGGTCGAGGTCTTCAGAAAATCCACTCCCGCGTCCAGGCCGATGCGGCAAGCCGCGCGGATGATCTGCGCATCGCGCAATTCGCCCGTTTCCAGGATCAGTTTGAGTGCGATCGTATCTCCGCACGCCTGACGGCAGGCCTCGACGCAGGTTTTCGCAACGAGAACATCACCCGCCAGCAGGGAACGGTACGGCAGCACCATGTCGATCTCGTCGGCGCCGGCCGCGATCGCGCGCCGCGTTTCGCGCGCAATACGCAGCGGATCGTCTCCGCCGTCTGGGAAGTTGACCACCGTGGCGATTTTTACGCTGGCGCCTCGCATCGCTTCGCGTGCGGTGGTCACATGCTCGGGATACACGCAGATCGCCGCGGGGAATCGTTCCGGCAATCGCGCCGATGCGCAAAGCGCATGAATCGCCTCGGGCGTATCGTCATCGCCGAGACTGGTCAGGTCGAGCAGAGACAACACGCGCGACGCCGATCCCCGAGGTTCCGGGGGCGAAGCGGCATTGGCAGGAGAATCGGGCACGCGGGCTACTCTCGGTCAAGGCGGGCCGTCAGAGCATAGAGGCCCGATGAGCGGCCACCTTGATCTGCGACAAAAACCACATCGTCGCCGCCCGCTTGCGGTTTCCGCCGCAGAACCCGCCGTCGTCGTGCCTTGTGCGGTGGCGCGTGGCGTTCGCCTCATCGTATGGCGAGGGATTTTCGATGCCGCAGCCCATCCGGCCTGTCCGATCAGATCGTCCAGTCGGGCAACTCTGCTGCCGACGGATCCGCCACCGCCTGAATGGCGTCGGCGAGTACGACTCTGTTTCGTCCCCGCGCTTTGGCGTCGTACAGCGCCCGATCGGCGCGGATCAGCAACTGACCGAAATCGTGATCGTTCGTGCCGAGGCAAGCCACGCCGATCGATGCGGTCGGTGAGATGGTCTCGTCTTCATGGCGCACTATCACGTCCGCGACGGCCTTGCGCAGCCGCTCGGCGGCGGCGAAGGCATGTTCGGTGCCGATACCGTTGAGCAATACCGCGAATTCTTCGCCGCCGTAGCGACCGAGCAGGTCGGAGTCGCGGCAGGCCGCGCGCATCGCAGCGGCCACGGCCTTCAACACTTCGTCGCCGATGGCGTGGCCGTAGCGATCGTTGATGTGTTTGAAATGATCGATATCGATCACCGCGACCGCGAGGTCGTGATCGGCTTCGCCCGCCAGCGCTCGCGCGACCGCGCGCTCGCCCGCTTCGGTGATATGGCGTCGACTGTGGACCGAAGTCAGAAAGTCGGTTGCGATGGCGATCTCCATCTCCCGCCCGCGCTCGCGCATGTCCCCGGCGTGCTTGCGCTGCTGTGCATACAGGGCCGCCATCACCCCGAGAACGCTCAGGGTCAACAAGCCCGCCAGC
>SSEV01000239.1 GCA_008015095.1 Lysobacteraceae bacterium
GAGGGTTACCAGGACGCCCGCTCGTTGGCCCGCCGCATCGCGAAGATGGAAGCCTGGCTCGCCAATCCGCAGCTGCTCGAACCCGATGCCGACGCCGAGTACGCCGCCGTCATCGAGATCGATCTGGCCGACGTGCATGAGCCGATCGTGGCCTGCCCGAACGATCCTGACGATGTGAAGACCCTGTCCGAAGTCGCCGGTGCGACGATCGACGAAGTATTCATCGGTTCATGCATGACCAACATCGGTCATTTCCGCGCCGCCGCGAAGCTGCTGGAAGGCAAGCGCGATATCCCGACCCGCCTGTGGGTGGCGCCGCCGACCAAGATGGACGCATCCGAACTGACCAAGGAAGGCCATTACGGCACCTTTGGCGTTGCAGGTGCGCGTATGGAAATGCCCGGCTGCTCGCTGTGCATGGGCAATCAGGCCCAGGTGCGCGAAGGCGCGACCGTGTTCTCGACTTCGACCCGCAACTTCCCGAACCGTCTTGGCAAGAACTCGAACGTCTATCTCGGCTCCGCCGAACTCGCCGCGATCTGCTCGCGTCTCGGCCGCATCCCGACCAAGGCCGAGTACATGGCGGACATCGGCATCATCAACGAGAACGGTGCCGAGATCTATCGCTACATGAATTTCGATCAGATCAAGGACTACAAGGCGGTCGCGGACACCGTCACAGCCTGACGTGCTCGGCAACGCGGCCATGAGGCCGTCGTACGGAAAAACGAAGTCCGGCGAAAGCCGGGCTTCTGCGTGTGTGCGTCGGTTCCGGCGACACGTCGATCGTCATGCCGGGGCGCGATGGCAGGGGTCTATTCCGGCAGCGTCGCGAGACCATGCTGAAAAACCCTTTCCGGCGCGAGGCATCGCGGCTCGAACGATACCCCTTGTCATCGCTCTATGTCGTGGAACTCTGCCCAATTCGTGCGGTTCTCCCAACAACCCGCAAATCTTGTAAGGCCACCCTTGACGAAGCGCGCATGCTTCAGCGTTTGGGCAGAACTCAGTACAGCGATTCCTCCACCGCTGCCATCATCGCCCGCCGCCGCAACGCGAAATCCCACATCGTGCCGCCCATCTGCCGCCAGAGCACAGCCGAGCGCAGTGCGGCGAGCAGCAGCGCACGGATCTCGATCACGACGTCCGCCTGCTGCAGATAATGCGGGTTGCCCAGCACGATCACTTTCGGACGCAACTGGCTGATGGTGTCCGCGTAGAGTTGGCCCAGCCGATGCACCACCTCCGGATGGGCGCTGCCCTGGCGTTCCGCGATGTCGGCGAGCGCGAGAATGCCATTGCGTACACGATCTGCCATGTCCTGGTCGGCGATGAATCGTCGTTCTATCTGCAAGACGGCCATGCCGAGCTTGGGTAACGCTTGATCTCCCTGCCGTTCCCCAAGGTGGTCGCGTATCAGCAGCAAACCGTTGCGCAGCGAGGACACGCCGCCATAGACCTCTTCGGCGCTGCGTGCGTCGATACGGAAAACGCTGTCGAGTACGCAGCGCTCGACCGTGCCGTCAGCATGGCCGGTTTCGGCGATCTGTCTGACCAATTTCAGCGCCTGCAGCATGCCTGCCAGGGCGAATACACAGGCGCGGATGTCCTTGCTCATCTCGATGCGGTCTTCGAATTGGTAATGGCTTGGCCATCAGGCTCGGCAGGATATGCGGATGGCGATGGTTCCGCCATGGAAGGGTGCGCCAATGCATCCAGTGGCGCATCGGTTGCGGCGATCGCCGCCCCCCCCAGACAGACCTCTCCGCGGTAGAGCACCAGGGATTGGCCGGGTGTGACGGCGCGCTGAGCAGAAGCGAACGTGACTTCCAGACTGCCGTCCGGGCGTATTTCGACATCGCAGTCGACATCGTTCTGTCGATAGCGCGTCTGCGCCGTGCAGCTGAATCGGCTGCACGGGGACTCGCCGGCGATCCAGTGCGCGGTTTCCGTACGCAGCCGTCGCGAATAAAGATACGGCGAGTCGACGCCTTGATCGACGACGAGTTCGTTGCGAAGCACATCCTTCCCGACGACGTACCAGGGGGCTGGCTCGAATCCGCGGATGCCGCCCAACTGCAGGCCTTCGCGTTGGCCGAGGGTGAAATAGAACACGCCCGGGTGCTCGCCGATACGGCGTCCGTCGGGCGTGACGATTGCACCGGGTTTGGCGGGCAGATAGCGCGCGAGGAATTCGCGAAAATCACGTTCGCCAATGAAACAGATACCGGTCGAATCTTTTTTCCGCGCCGTCGGCAGTCCCGCGGATGCCGCGATCCTACGCACATCGCTCTTGAATAGCTCGCCGAGCGGGAAAAGGGTGGCCGACAACTGTGCTTGACCGAGCTGATGCAGGAAATAGCTCTGGTCCTTGCCGCGATCGAGCGCGCGAAGCAATTGCCACTGACCATCCTGCTCGCGAACCCGGGCGTAGTGGCCGGTCGCGATCGACGCAGCACCGAGTTCGCGCGCGGCGTCGAGAAAATGCTTGAACTTGATTTCGCGGTTGCAGAGCACATCGGGATTAGGCGTGCGCCCTGCGGCGTACTCGGCCAGGAAGTGCTCGAATACGCCGGCCCAGTATTCCGTGGAGAAATCGCGGAAATGGATCGGGATGCCCAGGCGCCCGCAGACCGCGACCGCATCGCGCCGGTCATCCTCGGCCCGGCATTCGCCGCTGCCGTCATCGGCCCAGTTGTGCATGAACAGACCGGCCACAGTGCTTTCGCGATCACATAGGGGGTGTTCGCGGAGGATTTGATCGCGCAGTAACAGGGCAGCGACCGAAGAATCGACCCCACCCGACATTCCGACGATGATCCGCGGCGAACTCAAAGCGCGTCTCAATCCATATGGCGCAGGATTGACAACGGGGTCTGCAAGCCCGCCAGGTGATCCGCGACCGCCTGCCAGACTAATGGGCTACGGTGCCGGTCGCGGGCCGCCAACAGTTCGTCGGGGCTCATCCAGATCGCCTGGACGATGCCCTCGTCGAGAGGGCGGCTGGGATCATGCCCTAACGGCTCGGCCGAGAAAGCGAAGCGCAGATAGTGGCGGCCGGTTTCCGGCGCCTTCCACTGATACGCACCCAGAAACCCGGTCGGACGCACATCCCATCCGGTTTCTTCGCGGGCTTCGCGAACGGCCGCATCGATCAGACTCTCATCCGGTTCCAGATGGCCGGCAGGCTGGTTGATGACCACCCGGCCACTGACGCGCTCTTCCACGCAAAGCACGCGGCCTTCAGCCATGATCACGCTGGCGACAGTCACATCCGGTTGCCAGAAACGCCCGTCGCGATAGCTCATGCTCCCCCCTTCGTCGATCTTTTCCGCATGTGTCGTGTCTCCGGCGTCGGCGGGCATTGTGTTCCGCCACGACGGCCGCCGTCCATGCCGCTGCTATAGCGCAGGTAGTCCGACCGTTCCCCAACCTTTCCGAATCCTACGGACTGGATGGCGCAATTGCGCATGATCTGCCGGGACGGAGAGATCGCGGACCTCCATCGCCATGTCCATCTCACATTCGAGACTCTCGGAGGCATCCAAGTTAACGGCGCCAGGAACTGAAGATCCCGCATGCTCCGCGTTCATCGTGGGGCAGGGAGGGGAACCGCCGCACCCGCGTGGCCCACATCCATACGGAGCAGACACCTGCATCCCTGTCAAGACGCTTTACCGGGCATCGCGAAGAGCGCCTCACAAATGCAGACGCTGTGGCGATGGATGCTGGTGGCTGAAAGAAGAGTGTCTGTGGGCGGGAAGAGCGCCTGAAATCGTTTTTCTCATTGGGATCGGCCGAAAATAGAACTGATTTCGCGGGATTCGGGGTTGCCGGTTCGGTTGTTCGGGTCTCTCTGGCTCAGGCACTAGTCGCGATAGCGCTTGAGCAGATCCTGGTAGGCGTCGATGCGACGGTCGCGCAGGAATGGCCAGATCCGGCGCACGTGTTCGCTGCGGCCCAGATCGACCTCCGCGTGCAGGATCGCCGGCCCCCCGTCCGCTTGAGCCAGAAATTCACCCTGCGGGCCGAGCACATGACTAGTGCCCCAAAAATCGATACCCGACGCTCCCAGCGGGGAGATCTCGTGCCCGACACGGTTGCAGGAGAGCACCGGCAATCCGTTCGCCACGGCATGGCCGCGGTGGCTGAGCACCCAGGCGTCGCGTTGGCGCTCCTTCTCGGCCTGGGTATCGTCGGGATCCCAGCCGATGGCCGTCGGATAAAGCAACAACTCAGCCCCGGCAAGGGCCATCAGTCGTGCGCCTTCGGGATACCATTGATCCCAACACACCAATACGCCCAGTCGGCCCACCGAAGTGTCGATCGGAGTAAAGCCGAGATCGCCCGGCGTGAAATAGAACTTCTCGTAGAAACCCGGGTCGTCCGGGATGTGCATCTTGCGATATTTGCCGGCGACCGATCCGTCGGCTTCGTATACGACCGCGGTATTGTGGTATAGGCCAGCAGCCCTGCGTTCGAACAGAGAACTCACCAGGACGACGCGGTGTCGTTTCGCCAGCGCCCCCAGGCGTTGCGTGCTCGGTCCCGGAATGCATTCAGCGCGTTCGAATTCATCCACAGACTCGTGCTGACAGAAATACGCGCCGTTGTGCAGTTCTTGCAACAGCACTAATTGCGCGCCGCCCCTGGCCGCTTCGCCGACGCGCTCTTCGATCACGGTGAGGTTGGCCTCGACCGTACCGTGATTTTTTTCCTGGATCAGTGCAACCGGCAGCGTCTTGTGTTTCATGGCGACCTTGAACGAAATCAGCATGGTGGGGCCTGCTTGGGCCCGTCATTGCAGCATATTCGACACGGATTTCCACCTAGGGAGCCTCTGAACGCATCAGAGGTTCCCGCACGCCATGAAGGGGCGCTCGCGGATCAAGCGCGCAAGAGCTTGATTTGCGTGAGCGGGCTCAAACTTGGTCAGAGTCTACGGCGTCTGAATCACACCAAGATGGTGTGATTCAGACCTTCCATAACAGGCTGTTGAAAAGCGAGTTGCTCGCGCGACCACGTAAGCGACTGATTTGCCGGAGGCAAGTCCGGACATGTGCCGGACTCGCGACTTGACTGCGTCGGCAGGGGGCCGCGCGAACAGCCGCGCCGGCCAGCCGCAAGGATGCGGCGAGTCAAATATGTGCACAGCGCCAGCGTGGCGTTATTCAGGCGTTGCGGACTCGGGGCAAGCCCGAGTCCGCTATCGCTGGATCAGGCGCTTGAACGTTTGATTCGCCAGCGGGCTATCCACGGCGCGCTGAATCTCTCAATTGTTCCGGGAGTGCCCATGTGCTCCATCGAGCGAAACCGCAGCGGACGGCCGGTGGTCAGCTGAGCACGCCCGCAGGCAATTGCATGGTGATGCAATGCAGGCTGCCGTTCTGCCAGATCAGCGGGCGGCATGGTATCGGTACGATACTACGACCGGGGAAAGCTTCGGCCAGCACGGCCTGCGCACGGGCATCGGCAGGATCGCCGTATGCCGGCACCAGTACTGCGCCATTGACGATCAGGAAATTCGCGTAACTCGCCGCGAGACGTCGGCCTTCATCGAAGATCGGGCGTGGCCACGGTAGGGCGAACAGGCGGTAGGGTCTGCCGTCGCGCGTACGCAGAGCCGCCAATTCTTCAGCCATCGCCTGCAGTTCCAGAAAGTGCGTATCAGAGACATCGTCGCAGGCTTGGTAGACGATAACGTCTTCGGCGGCGAAGCGGGCCAGGGTGTCGATATGGGCATCGGTGTCATCGCCCTCAAGATGGCCATGCTCCAGCCATAGCACCCGATCCTGGATCAACCATTCGCATAATTTGTGTGTCAACTCCGTGCGCGAGGCTTGGGGATGACGCTCATGCAGACAGCGCCAGGTGGTGAGCAGGGTTCCGGCGCCATCGGTCTCGATCCCGCCACCCTCTAGCGCGAAATCGATTTGGCGTCGCTCGCTCGCACTGAACAACTCGCGCTCGCACAAGGCATCGATCAGACGATCGTCGCGGCTTGCCTCGAATTTGCCGCCCCAGCCGGTGAAGCGGAAATCGAGCAGCTTGGAGCTGTCGGTATTGGGGCCGACCAGTGCGATCGGGCCAGTATCGCGTAACCAGGTGTCGTCGTATCCGACTTCGACGAAGCGAACCCGAGACATGTCGACTCGCGCCGAACTCAGGCGCGCCTCTGCATATGCCTGTAAATCGTCGTCGATCACGCAGATCACAACGGGCTCGAATGCGGTGATTGCGTCGACCAGGGCAATGTAGGTCTCCTCTACATCGACCAGACGCGGCGACCAGTCGGTATCGAGGTGCGGCCAAGCGATCAGCACCGCGGACTGGGGTTCCCATTCCGCGGGAAAACGGAGCGACTCGGTCATCGTCAGCGGATCGGCGCTTTGGGTCCGATTTCTTCGTTACCGGCGCGGATCGCGACCACGTCGATCACTTTGTCTTTCTCGAAGTACACGACGAAATTCGGATAAGTCCAGCGGTTGATGGTCGGCCACTGACGCTTTTGTCCGCCTCGGGGCTCCATGCGCGAAGCGGGCGCGCCAAATTTGCGTTCGACCTGCGCCATGCTCATACCGCGTGTGGGCAGGTTCATGCCGGACTCATTGCCGATGCGTTCGATGAGCAGTTTATCTGCAACGGCGGACTGCGGAATGCCCGCCAGTATGGCGAACAACAGGGCTGTGGCGAGACGGAGCATGGGGGAACCTCCTCTGACGCTCAAACGGGAGCTCGATTGTAAGCAGGTTTGGCCAATGGGGTACAACGATCTTGCCACGATTGACACGATGGGTTCGCTGTGCGCACGACATGCCTATTCCGAACTCTGCTTTTGCAGTCCTTTACGGCATCGAAACCCGGATATGTCAAAGGCCGCGCTTGGCGGCCTTCGACGGAATCTTTCTGGGCGGTTCGACAACCAGGCAGTCGGGCTTCAGGCTCAAACCTGGCTGATGCGGTTCAGCGCTGGCGCGCTTTGAAACGCGGATTCGACTTGCAGATCACGAAGACCTTGCCACGACGGCGAACGACTTTGCAGTCGCGGTGGCGGGCCTTCGCCGACTTGAGAGAGGACAGAACCTTCATGGGAACCTCGGTAATGACTCGTTGACAGGAGTGCGGCACGTACGCAGCACAATCGAATGGAGACCAAGCCGAACATTCTACCCGGAGTTTCTTTTTTGATTCAAGTAGTTGCCCGGTGTGGTGCCGAAACTCAAGGAGTAGCCGGCGCCGGACCAAACTGCAGATAGAATGCGCCGTCGAATTGTCGCCCGAGCCCTGGATGTCCGCTTCTCCCACTCAGTCCGCCCTCGTGGATGTCCTGACTATCGACGGACCCTCTGGTTCCGGCAAAGGCACCATCAGCCGTATGGTCGCTGCACGACTGGGCTGGCATTACCTCGATTCCGGGGCTCTGTACAGAGGGGTAGGGGTCGCGGCAGGCTGGGCCGGACTTGATCTGGCGGATCCGGCCGCGCTAGTCCGTTGTGCGTTTGACACGCAGATCGGGTTTCAGGAAACCCCTGAAGGAGAACTGCGTGTGATCGTTAATGGCCTGGACGCGACAGATGAACTTCGGACCGAAACGGCCGGGGCAGCCGCTTCGGCGATCGCGGCGGTCCCCGAAGTCCGGGCCGCCTTGCGTGATCGTCAGCGTGCTTTTCGTTTGGCGCCTGGGCTAGTGGCAGACGGTCGGGACATGGGCACAGTGATCTTTCCGGATGCCCGATATAAGGTGTTTCTCACCGCGAGCCCCGAAGAACGAGCGGAAAGACGTTATAAGCAGTTGAAAGACAAGGGGGTTTCCGTTACCCTGGACGACCTGCTGCGCGAAATTCTCGCCCGCGACGCCCGCGACGCCAATCGTGCGGTGGCGCCCTTGCGACCGGCCGACGACGCCGTTTGCATCGACACCACTGGCTTCGGCATCGATGTCGTCGTCGAGCGTGTCTTGGCGCTGATGCCGGCGACACGCGGCTAGCGACGCGCGCCGTAGCTGCGGCAGGATGGTCCGCCGGCCTGCTCCGTTCCGGAGCCCCAGCGGTTTTTTCAACCAATCACTCTCACGGCCACAGGCAATCCCGCCAGGCCCGCAACGGGTGGATCGGCCCGTATCAGTGCAGGGCGATCTGTATCATCAACCGAGTAATCAACACATGACCGAATCATTCGCAGAACTGTTCGAACAGAGCCAGACTAATCTGGCCAAGCTCAAGCCCGGCGCCATCGTCAGCGGCACCGTCGTCGATATCCGCTCCGACGTCGTGGTGATCAACGCCGGCCTGAAGTCTGAGGGCATCGTCCCGATCGAACAGTTCCGTAACGACGCCGGCGAGATCGACGTCGCTGTCGGCGACACCGTCAAGGTGGCGCTGGACTCCCTGGAGAACGGTTTCGGCGAAACCATCCTCTCGCGCGAGAAAGCCAAGCGCGCAATGGTCTGGGACGAGTTGGAAGAGGCGCTGCAGAAGAACGAAACCATCACCGGCCGCATCAGCGGCAAGGTCAAGGGCGGTTTCACTGTCGATATCAAGGATGTCCGCGCGTTCCTGCCGGGATCGTTGGTTGACGTGCGCCCGGTCCGTGATCCGGTCTACCTCGAAGGTAAGGAGCTGGAGTTCAAGCTGATCAAGCTCGATCGCAAGCGCAACAATGTCGTCGTCTCCCGCCGCGCGGTGGTCGAGAGCGAGCATTCGGAAGAGCGCGAGATCCTGCTCGAGAAGCTGGTCGAAGGCGCGAAGCTCAAGGGCGTGGTCAAGAATCTCACCGATTACGGTGCGTTCGTCGATCTCGGCGGCATCGATGGCCTGCTGCATATCACCGACATGGCGTGGAAGCGCGTGCGTCATCCCTCCGAAGTGGTCGAGGTCGGTCAGGAACTGGAAGTTCGCGTGCTCAAATACGATCGCGAACGCAACCGTGTCAGCCTTGGTCTCAAGCAGCTGGGCGAGGATCCATGGGACAACATCGCGCGCCGTTACCCGGCCAACATGCGCATGTTCGGTAAGGTTTCCAACGTCACTGACTATGGCGCTTTCGTGGAGATCGAGCCGGGCGTCGAGGGTCTGGTTCACGTGTCCGAGATGGACTGGACCAACAAGAACGTCAATCCGTCTAAGGTTGTCCAGGTGGGCGACGAGGTCGAGGTGATGATCCTCGATGTGGACGAGGAGCGTCGTCGCATCTCTCTGGGCATGAAGCAGTGCACCCAGAACCCCTGGGAAATGTTTGCAGCGACCCACAAGAAGAACGACAAGGTGTCCGGTCAAATCAAGTCGATCACCGACTTCGGCATCTTCATCGGCTTGGATGGCGGGATCGACGGTTTGATCCATCTGTCCGATCTGAGCTGGAACACCACCGGCGAAGACGTGGTCCGCAATTTCAAGAAGGGCGACACTCTCGAAGCGGTCGTGCTAGCCGTCGATCCGGAACGCGAACGTATCAGCCTTGGCGTAAAGCAGCTTGAACAGGATCCGTTCGGCCAGTTCATGGCGACCTATCCCAAGGGCTCCAAAGTCTCCGGCATGGTGAAGGAAGTCGACGCGAAGGGCGCGATGATCGACCTTGGCGACGGCATCGAAGGTTATGTCACCGCGCGCGACGTCAGTCACGAGCGTGTCGAGGACGCCAGTCAGCATCTGAAGGTGGGTGACAAGGTCGAAGCCAAGTTGATCGGCATGGACCGGAAGGGCCGCACTTTGCAGTTGTCGATTAAAGCCAAGGATGAAGCCGAGACTCAGGAGGCGTTGGCCGAGTACAACAAAGCCTCCGCCGAAGCCGCCAGCGGCACAACCAAACTGGGTGCGTTGCTGCGCGAGCAGCTCGAGAACCGGTCCGAGTAATCCGCACCGGGTCCAACGGCGATCCGCATGATGCGGATCGCCGTCCGGACCGAGCGGTTGCGGTCTGAGCGAGCACTGCGAACGCCATGACCAAGTCAGAACTGATCGAAATTCTGGCCCAGCGCCAGAGTCATCTGAAAGCAGACGATGTCGACCTCGCGGTCAAGTCGTTGCTCGAAATGATGGGAGGGGCGCTGGCCGAGGGCGAGCGGATCGAGATCCGCGGGTTCGGCAGTTTTTCACTGCATTACCGGCCGCCGCGCACTGGCCGAAACCCAAAGACCGGCGATGCCGTTGCGTTGCCCGGCAAGCATGTGCCGCACTTCAAGCCTGGCAAGGAGCTTCGCGACAGGGTCAGCAGCGTCGTACCGCTGCCCTCCGAAGATTGATCCCGGGCGCGCCTAGGGATTCCGAGGCGGGGCCGGCGAGCGGGTATTTCCTCATCCGATGCCGACCGGCATACACTTGCCGGCATCCGTATCCATTGCGACCCCGTCATCACGATGCGACCGGTCCGTCTTATCATCGCCGCGATCTTCCTTGCCACCGGTGTCGTGCTCGGTGCTTTGAATGCCCAACCGGTTGTGGTCGATCTTGGCGCGATGCGGCTCGACGCCCCGCTTGGCATCGTCATATTGGTAGCGCTGCTTATCGGGGTGCTTGCCGGCGGATTGGCGCTCACCGCATCGGTGGTTTTGCCAATGCGGCGTCGGCGGCGGCATGAGCAGCGACGCGCAGCGTCGCATACGCCCACCTCGCAGCCTTCGATATCCCCCATTCCCGACGAGCATTGAAATGGCCTTCATTTCGGAATGGTTCTGGTTTTTCCTGTTGTTGCCTCTGGCCGCGCTCAGTGGCTGGATCATTGGACGGCGCGGTGGGGAACGACACAGCGATCATCAGGTCAGCAGGCTTTCGACGACCTATTTCCGTGGGTTGAATTACTTGTTGAACGAGCAGCCGGACAAGGCGATTGAGCTGTTCCTGCATGTGGCCGAACTCGACAAGGACACGTTCGAGACGCAGGTCGCGCTCGGGCATCTGTTTCGTCGGCGTGGCGAGGTCGATCGCGCGATACGTTTGCATCAGGGCTTGGTTCAACGCAACGATCTGAGTGATCAACAGCGCGTCCAGGCCCTGTTAGCCCTCGGCGAGGATTACATGCGTTCAGGTCTGCTTGATCGCGCCGAGACTGTGTTCACCGACCTGGCCAGGATCGACGACCGTGCGCCGCAGGCGTTGCGCCATCTGATCGGCATCTATCAGGCGGAACGTGATTGGCAGAAAGCGATCGAGAAGGCTTCGCGCTACGAAGCTGTGACCGGTGAGCCGATGGGTAAACTGATCGCGCAGTTCGAATGCGAATTGGCCGAACGCCAGCGATCCGCTGGTGACGCAGAGCAGGCGCGCGCGTCGATCGCCCGCGCGTATGCGGCTGACTCGACCACGGTGCGTGCCGGCATGTTGGAAGGGCGGATCGAATTCGAGGCGGGAAGATATCCAGCCGCGATCCGCGCGTACGAACGCGCCGCCCGCCACGATCCCGATTATCTGCCTGAGATCCTGCCTTCGCTGCTGGTCTGCTACGAGAAGGTCGGCGATCCTACCGGAGCGCGAGCTTTCCTCGCCGAAATGTGCGAACACTACCGCGGCATCTCCCCGGTGCTGGCGTTGACAAGACTTGTCGAGGCCGGGGAGGGCGTGCATGCGGCCCGGGATTATCTCGCGCGCCAACTCAAGGAGCGTCCATCAGTGCGGGGCGAAGTTGCGCTGATCGATCTCAGCCTCGCCGACCATACCGACCCAATCGCGACCTTGCATGATCTGAAGCACATCACCGACCAGTTGCTGGTGCGCAATCCCAGTTACCGCTGCAATCGATGTGGCTTCGGTGCGCGCAGTCATCACTGGCAATGCCCGAGTTGCAAGGAGTGGGGCACGGTGAAACCGCTATTGAACTACGCCGTAGTCTGAAATGACCTTTGCTCCTGGATGGATGCTCTGGTTCGGATTGTTCTTGATAGTGAGTGCGCTTGGCACTTGGCTGGCCCGCCATTACGCATTGCAGCGGCGTATGCTCGACCAGCCGGGCGAACGCCGTAGCCATACCGTTGCCACTCCACGCGGCGGCGGCATTTCGATCGCCATCGCGCTGTTGATCGCACTTTGCACCCTGATCGTGCGCATGCCCTCGACTTTCGTGACCATGTCTCTGGCGGCGCTCGGTCTGGTGCTGGTCGCCGGTATCGGTTGGATCGACGATCACCGGCCGTTATCGGTCATACCGAAATTATCCGTACATATCCTCGCCTCACTGTCATTATCTGCAGGTATCGTTCTTGGGGGCGGCTCGCTAGGCTGTGGACTCGTTGTTTTCATATCCGGTTTGGTTCTGATCAATATCTGGAATTTCATGGATGGCATCGACGGGCTCGCGGCATCTCAAGCGGGTCTGGCGGCTGTGTTCTTCCTGTTGTTCGCCGGCGCAGGCAATGTGGTTCATCTGGGGTTGGCGTTGGTCGCGGCAATCTGTGGATTCCTGCCGTTCAATCTGCCCACTGCGAAGATTTTTCTGGGGGATGTAGGGAGCGGAGCGCTTGGTTACGCGCTGGCGTTGATGGCGGGACTGGCGATGGAACGCATGCCGGTCGAAATTTGGCCGTTGTTGTTGTTGCCGTTGAGTGCATTTCTGCTGGATGCCGGCCTGACGCTGCTCTCGCGGATGCTGCGCGGAGAGCGCTGGTGGACGCCGCACGTCGAGCATGCCTACCAACGATGGGCCAGGAGATCGAGGAGTCATGGCCGGGTGACCATGGCGTACGCCGTCTGGACGATGATGGCGATGGCAGGGGGGGGGCTGTTCGGGGGGAACGATTCGAGAGGGAATGCGATGCTGGTATTGGCGTGGTTCGGTATAGGGGGCGCGAGCTGGTATTGGCTGAGAAGCCGGCCGGATTCGGGCCATAGTGATTCCGGAGTGAAGCCATGACCGGTTGGAGAGAACGCCTCAGTGGTGGACTGCCCCGAGCGGCTATCGTTATCCACGATCTGTGCATGGTCTGGTTATGTTGGAACGTTCTGGTCCGCTTCCGCTTTGCGATGCTGAACGCAGCGAGTTTGCCGACGATACTCTCGCCTGAAGTATTGCTGGTGTTGGTCGCGCAGGGGCTGGTGTTCTGGCAGGTCGGTCTCTATCGCGGAATTTGGCGCTTTGCCAGCGTTCCAGACCTCGTGAATATTCTCAAAGCGAGCATGTTCGGTTTGCTCGCGATCCTGCTGGTCCTATTCATCTATAACCGGCTCGATCAGGCGCCACGATCGGTGCTTGTGCTTTATCCCTTCGGCCTGACCCTGATGCTCGGGACGCCACGTCTGTTGTATCGCTCGTGGAAGGATCATGGCCGCATACGCGGGGACAAGGCGGCGATCCGGGTGCTGATCCTCGGGGCGGGTCAGGCCGGCGAAGCGCTGGTGCGTGATCTGCGTCGTACAGGCGCTTACCAACCGGTTGGCTTCCTCGATGACGCCGCCAAATTGCGAGGCAGCCACCTGCATGGTGTGCCGATTCTGGGTCGGATCGAGGATGTCGGCCGAATAGCCCCGGAAACCGCCGCCAAGTTACTGGTCATCGCCTTGCCCTCGGTCGACGCTGAGCGAATGCGCCAGGTGATCGAAGCCTGCGAGCGCACCGGAATTCCATTCCGGATGGTGCCGAGGCTGAACGACATCCTCGAAGGTCGCTCCTTGCCGGGCGAGTTGAAGGAAGTTGCGATCGAAGACCTGCTCGGACGCGAGCCTGTGGTGCCCGATTGGAAGGCGATGCGTGATTGGTTGGGCGGGCGTAGCGTGCTGGTGACGGGCGCGGGCGGCTCGATCGGCTCGGAACTTTGCCGCCAGTGCGCGCGCCATGGCGCGAGCAAGATCGCTTTGGTCGAGATTGACGAACTGGCGCTGACCACCACTCAGATGCGACTACGTCGCGACTTCCCGGAAATCGAATTGGCTCCCGTACTCGGCGATTGCGGCGATCCGGCGGTCATTCGATACGCGCTGGAATTAGTCCGCCCCGATGCGGTATTCCACGCAGCGGCCTACAAACAGGTGCCGCTGCTCGAAGCGCAGTTGCGCGAGGCGGTCCGCAATAATGTGTTGTCCACCGATACCGTCGCGCGCGAAAGCGCTGCCGCCGGCGTGGGTACTTTCGTATTGATTTCCACGGACAAAGCCGTCGACCCGGTCAACGTGCTCGGTGCGACCAAGCGCCTGGCCGAAATGTTGTGCCAATCGCTCGCGGATCCGCGCTCGACTCGGTTCGTCACCGTACGCTTCGGCAATGTGCTTGACTCCGCCGGTAGCGTAGTGCCCTTATTCCGCGAGCAGATCCGCAACGGTGGTCCGGTGACCGTCACCGATGCGGATGTAACTCGTTTCTTTATGACCATCCCTGAGGCATGCCAGTTGATCCTGCAGGCTTCGGCGATCGGCTCGCAGCAGGCGATCTACACGCTCGATATGGGTGAACCGGTATCGATCCGTCTGCTCGCAGAACAGATGATCCGCCTCGCCGGCAAACAACCAGGCCGTGATATCGCGATTGTCTACACCGGGTTGCGGCCGGGCGAAAAACTGCACGAGACCTTGTTCCATGCGGACGAGCGCTATCGGCCGACGGCACATCCGAAGATCCTGCAAGCGCAACCGCGACAGGTGCCGGCGGACGCAATCGCAACAGCGATTGCGCGGATGCGTGAGGCCAGTAGCCGATACGATTTGGAGGCGTTGTCGGTCATGTTGCGCGAGGCAGTGCCGGAATTCGTGCCAACTGCGGCCACTGGCGAGACCCAGGCGCATGCCGCGACGGTTGTGGCGTTTCCCGCGCGCAACGCGCGCAAGACGCGGATGGATTAGAGACTGGGTTCCGACAACGCTGAATAAGCGAGCGTCGCCGTGGCGTATTGGGTGCTCGGCGCATGGGTCAATTGCGCAAGTAATGGATTCAGCATGAGTGAGCACGATTCGCTCAGGGGCCGCGACCACTGGAAGAGTCTAGCGGGGCTCGTTCGGCGCCGCCCTAATTTCGGTAGGGTCTCGGTTTGCGGATTTGGCTGTTGCTCAACCCCTCGCGTAATATTTGCCGATAGCCATCCGCCGGATTCTTATGGGCCGTATCCGCAAAGCCGTGTTTCCCGTTGCCGGTCTCGGCACCCGCTTCCTGCCGGCGACGAAGACCGTTCCCAAGGAAATGTTGCCGATTGTCGATCGCCCATTGATCCAATACGCGGTGGACGAAGCTGTGGAGGCAGGATGCGACACCCTGATCTTCGTCACCAATCGTTACAAGCACGCTGTTGCCGATTACTTCGATAAAGCCTACGAACTCGAACAAAGGCTGGAGAAGTCCGGCAAGCAGGAACAGCTTGATCTTGTGCGCAACGTGTTGCCTCCGCATGTGCGGGCGGTGTTCGTCACTCAAGCGGAAGCGCTAGGTCTTGGACACGCAGTGCTTTGCGCTAGGCCCATCGTCGGAGATGAGCCTTTCGCCGTGCTGTTGCCGGACGATCTCATCTGGAACGGTCGTGAAGGGCATGGCGGTCCTGGCGCCTTGAAACAGATGGCGGATGCGGCCGAAGTTTCGGGCGCCAGCGTGATCGCAGTGCAGGATGTGCCGCGCGAACAGACCGGCAGCTACGGCATCGTCGCCACTGACGATTTTTCCGGACGCGCGGCGCGGATCCGCAAGATCGTCGAAAAGCCCAAACCGGAAGTCGCACCGAGCAATCTGGCTGTGGTCGGCCGCTATGTGCTTGATGGACGTATTTTCGACTTGCTGGAAAAGACTAGGCCCGGCGCAGGCGGCGAAATCCAGCTCACCGATGCGATTGCAGCGCTGTTGGCCGAACAGCCTGTCGACGCTTATCGCTTTCAGGGAACCCGCTTCGATTGCGGTACGCACCTGGGTCTGATCGAGGCCACGATTCGTTATGCGCTCGATCACGAGACCTTGAGCGATGCCGCCCGTGGCATGATGCAGAACGCACTCAGCGAGCTAGGCGTGGTTGATTTGGATTAAGCCTGCGGTTGAGCGGCAGATCCGTATCGCGTAAGGCGAACGTAGCATGCGACTGGTCGAATGCGTGATGAACCGCTTGATGCACACGCTTCAAAAGGGCTTGCTTCAAGGGCGCCTACTCAAGGACACCTACTTCAAGGGCACCTACTTCAAGGGCACCTACTTCAAGGGCATCGACAGTGATCGCTGAAAAGATCCGGTACGCGGTGACTCGATCCGTCGGCGATGACTTGTCCGCTTGCGAATTGTCCTTCGTTGACCGACATCCGATCGATGTCGTACGCGCGACAGCGCAACATCTCGCCTATCAGCATGCTTTGCGCGAAATTGGCTGTGAGCTGATCGTCCTGCCGGCATTGCCTGGTCATCCCGATGCGGTGTTCGTCGAGGACGTCGCGCTGGCGCTGGATGAGGTCGCGGTGATAACTCGGCCGGGTGCTGCATCGCGCAGGGCCGAGTCGACGGCGGTCGAAGCCATACTATGCGCGCACCGTCCGCTGCTGCGGATCGAGCCGCCCGGCACGCTTGATGGCGGCGATATCCTGCGTATCGGACGTAAGATCTATCTTGGCGCATCCGCGCGCAGCAATGCCGCCGGGCATGCGCAATTAACGGCGTTGTTGGGGCCATTCGGCTATCAAGTCCACAGTGTGGAAATCCGCGACTGTTTGCACTTGAAATCCGCAGTGACGCAGGTCGCCGCGAATACCGTGCTGATCCAGCCGGGGTGGGTGGATTCTTCGGCGTTTAAGGCCTACGGTCGGATCGAAGTCGATGGTGCGGAAGCGCATGCCGCGAACGCTCTGGCGATCGGAGATAGCGTGATCTATCCGGCTAATTTTCCGCGCACCGCCGCACGGCTCGAAGCTCACGGTTTGCGTCTGCGGATCGTGGAAGTGGACGAACTGCAGAAGGCCGAGGGGGCAGTAACCTGCTGCAGCCTCGTGTTCGACAGCGAATTCAGAAGCATGCATGCCACGGATGTTTGAGGGCGCAGAAGCGCCCTCAAACTTACCGAACCAATGCCACGCTCAAAGCGCTTCGAATATCCCGGCCGCGCCCATACCGGTCCCGATGCACATCGTGACCATCCCGTATTTCTGCTGACGTCTGCGCAGGCCGTGAACGATCGTCGCAGTGCGGATCGCGCCCGTCGCCCCAAGAGGGTGGCCAAGCGCGATCGCGCCGCCGAGCGGATTGACTTTGGACGGATCGAGCCCGCAATCGCGGATCACCGCCAGCGCCTGCGCGGCGAAGGCCTCGTTGAGTTCGATCCAGTCGAGCTGATCCTGATTCAAGCCCGCCTGCTTCAATGCTTTCGGGATTGCCGCGATCGGACCGATCCCCATCACTTCCGGGCGCACACCGGCGACCGAGAAGCTGACGAAACGGGCGAGTGGCGTCAGACCGTAGTCCTTGATCGCCTGTTCCGAGGCCAGCAGCACCGCGGCTGCGCCGTCGCTCATCTGCGAAGCGTTGCCGGCGGTGACCGTGCCGCCGAACATGCCGTTGCGAAACACCGGTTTGAGCTTGGCCAAGCCTTCGGCTGAAGTGTCGGGGCGCGGACCTTCGTCGATCTCGATCAGGTGTTTTTTGATTTTCGGCGCGCCGGCAGCGAGGTCGGGAACGCGCGCGATCACTTCGTAGGGCGAGATTTCCTCCTTGAATTCACCGGCCTGGATCGCGGCCATCGCTTTCTGGTGCGAGGCAAGTGCGAAAGCATCCTGATCCTCGCGTGAGATCTTCCACTCCTCGGCGACTTTCTCCGCGGTGATGCCCATGCCGTAGGCGATGGCGATGTTTTCGTTGTTCGCGAATACTTGGGGGCTGAGGGCTACCTTATTGCCCATCATCGGCACCATCGACATCGATTCGGTGCCGCCAGCGAGCATCAAGTCGGCATTGCCGAGACGGATCTGATCGGCAGCCAGGGCTACGGCCTGCAGACCGGATGAGCAGAAGCGGTTGATGGTCTGCGCTGCGACGGTATTCGGCAGACCGGCGAGCAGGGCGCCGATGCGCGCGACATTCATGCCTTGTTCGCCCTCTGGCATGGCGCAGCCGATCACGGCGTCGTCAACGCGGCCGAGGTCGATGCCCGGAGCCTGCGCGACTACATTACGCAACACGTGCGCGAGCATCTCGTCTGGACGGGTATTGCGGAACGCCCCCTTCGGCGCTTTGCCGACCGGGGTGCGGGTGGCTGCGACGATGTAGGCGTCTTGGATGATCTTGCCCATGGAATGACTCCGTATCTCTTGCCTGTGTCATCGGGAGGCGTGACTCCCAAGACAGGGATGTCTTGGCGCCGACCAGCATATCGGGCTGGTCGGCAGCGCCCGGCGGAAACCACGCTTTTCGCCGGACGTGCGGGGACGCGACAGGATGTCACGGTCCCGGATCGATCAGTTCCTCAACGGTTTCCCGGTTTCGAGCATGTGCTTGATCCGGGCCTGCGTTTTCGGCATCAACGCCAGCGCGACGAAATGTTCGCGCTCAAGGCGGATCAGCCATTCTTCGTCCACCAATGCGCCGCGGTCCACATCGCCGCCGCACAGGACAGTGGCGATGCGCGAGGCGATCTCGTAGTCGTGCTCGGAGATGAAACGGCCTTCCAGCATGTTGACCAGCATCATCTTGAAGGTGGCGATGCCGACGTTGCCGGCGACCTGCACGCGACGCGCGGGCATAGGCGGCCGGTAGCCGGATTCTGCTAGCGCGAGCGCCTGTTGTTTGGCGATATGCAGCAGCTCGTAAGCGTTGAAACAGACCAGATCGTCCTTGCGCAGCAGACCGAGCTCCTTCGCCTCGACCGCCGATGTCGATACCTTCGCCATCGCCACGTTCTCGAACCATGGCTTGAGCTGCGCGAACACGTCGCCGCCAGGACCGGCGGCCTGAGATGCGCGCACCGCGAATTCCTTCAGGCCGCCGCCGGCCGGCAGCAGGCCAACCCCCGCTTCGACCAGCCCAATATAGCTTTCCAGGTGGGCTACGGTGCGGGCCGTGTGCATCTGGAATTCGCAACCACCGCCAAGCGCCAGACCACGAACCGCGCCGACTACCGGCACTAGCGAGTACTTGATGCGCTGACTGGTCGCCTGGAAATTGGCGACCATCGCCTCGAAGCCCTTGAGATCGCCGGCTTGCAGCAGGCCGATCGCGCCCGAGAGATCGGCGCCCGCAGAGAAGGGCTCCTTCGATTGCCAGATCACCATGCCCTTGAAATCGCGCTCGGCGATGCCGATCGCTTCCTGCAGACCGTCGAGCACCTTATCGTTGACCGTATGCATCTTGGTCTTGAACGAGGCCACGGCCACGCCGTCGCCATCGTGCCAGAGGCGAAGACCATCGTTTTCGAAAACCGTTTCACCGGGAGAGAAACGTTCGCCGAGCATGGGGTCGGGGAAACGTTGGCGCCGATAGACTGGATTCGCCGAACGCGGCACGTCGGCTCCCTTGCCCGGGCTGTAACTGCCGCTTCCTATGTGCACGCCGTCACGGCCATCAGTGACCCAGGCCGGTAACGCGGCGTCGCTCATGGCTTTGCCCGAGGCGATGTCCTCGGCGATCCAGTTGGCGACCTGCTTCCAGCCCGCGGCCTGCCAGGTCTCGAATGGCCCGAGGGCCCAGCCGTAACCCCACCGTATCGCGAGATCGACATCGCGTGCGGTGTCGGCGATATCGGCCAAGTGGTAAGCGCTGTAATGGAACAGATCGCGGAACATCGCCCACAAGAACCGGGCCTGGGGATGATCGCTGGCGCGCAGTTTCCCGAACTTCTGGGCAGGATCCTTCGTCTTCAGAATCTCGATCAGCTCCGGCGCAGCATCGCGATCCGCGGCGCGATAATCCTGTTTCGCCAGATCCAGCACGGCGATGTCCTTACCAACTTTGCGGAAAATGCCCGCCCCGGTTTTCTGGCCCAGCGCCCCTTTTTCGATCAACGCGCCGAGCCAGGCGGGCGCCTTGAAATAACGGTGCCATGGATCGTCTGGAAGGGTGTCCGCCATGGTCTTGATGACATGGGCCATGGTGTCCAGACCGACGACGTCGGAGGTGCGGTAGGTCGCCGATTTCGGACGCCCCAGCAGCGGGCCGGTCAGCGCGTCGACCTCATCGAAACCCAAGTCGAGGGCATGAGTATGGTGGATGGTGGCGAGGATCGAGAAAACGCCGATCCGGTTACCGACGAAGTTGGGCGTGTCTTTGGCGTAAACCACGCCTTTGCCGAGCGTGGTTGTGAGGAAGGTCTCAAGCCCTTCGAGCACTGCCGCTTCGGTCGTGGCGGCCGGAATCAGCTCGGCCAAATGCATGTAGCGTGGCGGATTGAAGAAATGCACGCCGCAGAAACGCGGGCGAAGTTCTAGGGGAAGAACTTCCGCCAACTTATTGATTCCCAAGCCTGACGTATTGCTCGCAAGGATGGCGTGCGCAGGAACGAAAGGGGCGATTTTCCGATACAGATCCTGCTTCCAGTCCATCCGTTCGGCGATGGCTTCGATAATGAGGTCGCAGCCACGGAGGAGTTCCAGGCCATGGTCGTAGTTGGCCGGAACGATCGCCTCGGCGAACGACTTGCCTGCCAGTGGGGCGGGCGAGAGTTTGCCGAGATTCGCGATGGCTTTGAGCACGATTCCGTTCGGATCGCCTTCTTTCGCGGGCAGATCGAACAGCACGGTGTCGACGCCGGCATTGGTGAGGTGCGCCGCGATCTGCGCCCCCATCACACCGGCGCCGAGAACGGCTGCGCGCCGTACAAGTTGTTTCTGAGACATGTCTTATACCTTATTGTTTCTTAAATAGAAATTAGTTCATTTTCCCGGCTTTGAAACCTGCCGAGGCGAACCGGATCAATTCCTGAGCAGCCTGTTGTCGATGCTCCGACTCGCTCACGCTGGTTGGCCGCTTGATCATCCCGAAGTCCGCCATCGCATAGGTCAGCGCCCCGGCAAGGAAATCCAACCGCCAGTACAGCTCGCTTTTGCTGAGGCCGGGCACACAGCCGGCGATGGCCTTGGCGAACTCACGCAGCACATGCCCGTATTGTTCGGACAGGAAGCGGCGCAGGCTGTCGTTCTTTTCGGCATAGGCGCGCGCGATGACCCGGATGAAGGAGCCGCCGCCATGCCGGTCCTGGGCCATCGCCAGGGCCGGCTCGACGAACGCGGCCAGAATCGCGTCAAGATCGCCCGGACTGTTGCGCAGGGCGTCCTGCAACTGGCGCAGGCGCTGCATGCTCATCTCGTCCATCCGCCGGCGGAAAACTTCGTTGACCAGGTTTTCCTTGCTGCCGAAGTGGTAATTCACGGCGGCGATGTTGACGTCCGCCTGGCTGGTCACCTGGCGAAGCGAGGTTCCGCCGAAGCCATAACGGGCGAACAGCGTTTCGGCCGCGTCGAGGATGCGCTCCTTGGTCGAGAACTGGGCTTTGCTCATTCGGTCCGGCTTCCGGTGGTGGGGCGGGTCTGAATCAAACGCTTGTTTGAGGATACTCCGATCCCCCATGCCGGTGCAAAGCGTGATCGCCGCCAAAGATGCAAGGAGACCGGTCTCCGGGTTAGAATCTTCCGCAGCCAAGTCGGCTAAACCCGCGTCCGCACGCGGGTTTTTTCCTAGTCATTCATGTTATCTTGCGGCCGCTCGTTGGCGGCTGCCTATCCCGGAGACCCTATCCCATGGCGCTGGAGCGCACGATCTCAATCATCAAACCCGATGCCGTCGCCAAGAACGTCATCGGCGAAATCTATTCGCGTTTTGAGAAGGCCGGTCTGAAGATCGTCGCCGCGAAGATGAAGCATCTCTCGCGCAAAGAAGCGGAAGGTTTCTACGCCGTGCATCGCGAACGCCCGTTCTTTGGCGCGCTGGTCGAGTTCATGACCTCGGGGCCGGTGATGATCCAAGTGCTCGAAGGCGATAACGCGGTGACGAAGAATCGCGAGCTGATGGGTGCCACCAATCCGAAGGACGCCGCAGCAGGCACCATTCGCGCCGATTTCGCACAATCGATCGATGCCAACGCCGTGCATGGTTCTGACTCGATCGAGAATGCCGCGATCGAGATCGCGTATTTCTTCAGCGCCACCGAGTTGTGCCCGCGCTGATTCGCGACGGAATCCCCGCAAAGTGATCGAGTCCGCCACAAGACAGAATCTCCTCGATCTCGATCGCGAGGGGCTGGAGCGTTTCTTCGCCGAAGCGCTCGGCGAGAAACGCTACCGCGCGCACCAGGTGATGAAGTGGATCCATCACCGCCATGTCACTGTTTTCGATGAGATGACCGACCTGGGCAAGGCGTTACGCGCCAAGCTGCAGGATCACGCCGAAGTGCGTGTGCCCCAAGTCCAGTTCGACAAGCCTTCCGAAGACGGCACCCACAAGTGGTTGCTCGGCATGGACGCGAGGAATGCGATCGAAGCGGTGTTCATTCCAGATAAAGGGCGTGGCACGCTCTGTGTGTCTTCGCAGGTCGGTTGCGGGCTTAACTGTCAGTTCTGCTCGACCGCGACCCAGGGCTTCAACCGTAATTTGTCCACCGCCGAGATCGTCGGGCAGGTGTGGACCGCGGCGCGCCATCTCGGCAACGTGCCGCACAAGCAGCGCAAGCTCACCAACGTGGTGATGATGGGCATGGGCGAGCCGCTGCTCAATTTCGACAATGTGGTCCGCGCGATGAGCGTGATGCGCGATGATCTCGGTTACGGGCTCGCCAACAAGCGCGTGACTCTCTCGACTGCAGGGATGGTGCCGATGATCGACCGCCTGGCGCAGGAGAGCGATGTCTCCCTCGCGGTGTCGTTGCACGCGGCCAACGATGAACTGCGCAGCGAACTCGTGCCGCTGAACAGGAAGTATCCGATCGCCGAGTTGATGGACGCCTGCGTCCGCTACGCGCGACGCAAGAAAGGCGAGTCGGTGACGTTCGAGTACACCATGATGCGCGGAATCAACGATCGTCCCGAGCATGCGCGCCAGCTGGCGAAACTGATGCGCAGTTTCGACAACGCGGTGCAGATGAGCGACGCAGCCAAGGTTAATCTGATCCCGTTCAACCCGTTTCCCGGCACCCGTTTCGAGCGCACGCCGGAGGCGGATATCCGCGCATTCCAGAAGATCCTGCTCGATGCGCAGGTGTTGACCATGGTGCGACGCACGCGCGGCGATGACATCGATGCCGCCTGTGGGCAGCTCAAGGGTCAGGTCGCGGACCGGACGCGCAGGCAGGCCGAGTTCCGCAAGTCGATCGATATTCAACGCGGTCGCGCCGAAGGCGCGGTCGAACCGGGAGCCTCGCATGCGGCAGCGTGAGGCGCCTCCGATCATCGTCAACAGGGGCCCGCGCACGCACGGAATGGCCTCAGCGAGCGCAGGACGCTTTGCCTTGGGGGGCGGATTGCAATGACATCAGCGCATGCCGGAATTCCGGAGGCCGCGCGCGGCATCGGCGAGAAGCTGCGCAATGCGCGCGAAGGTGCGGGTTTGAGCGTGACCGAGGCCGCCGCGCGTATGCACGTGCCGACCCACATCGTCCAGGCGCTCGAGAACGAGGACTGGGCGCGGATCGGTGCTCCCGTTTTCGTGCGCGGACAGCTACGCAGCTATTCGCGGTTGCTTGGTCTGCCTAACGAAGACGTCTCGGTCACCACCGTGATGCCGGCGGCGAGGCCATCGGAGCTGGTGCCGAGAACCTATACTCCGCGGATGCAGCGCATGGCGGAACAGACCGCGCGCCGCCTCGTCTATGTGGTGATCACCGCGGCGATCGCGGTGCCGGTGTGGCTGGCCACGCAATCGCATCTCGACGGCGATGCGCAGCAGACCGTGCCGCTGGATGCGCAGTCGCCGTCCGCCGCTCCTTCCGAGCGGATCTCAGTCGCTGACGTTCAAGCGCAGCCCCTGGTCGCCTCAATGACCCCGATGCCGCAGAAACGCGAAGCCGAGCCGCCGGCGTCTTCCGGGTTGAACGTCAGTTTCAATGGTGAAAGCTGGGTCAAGATCAGCGCGCCGGATGGCAGCCTGATCGAGCAGGCCCTGATTCCGGCAGGGCAGCAGCGGGACTTCGCTCCCGGCCAGGTCGGCAGCGCCGTACTCGGCAACGCGACGGCATTGACCGTGCAATACCGGGGCCAGACGCTGGATCTGACGCCCTATATCCGCGCGAATGTGGTGCGCTTTACGGTATCCTCTGACGGCTCGCTTCAGCCGGTCGGACGCTGACAGCGTCGGCATCCGTCGCGCATTGCCGGGCTCGCCTCTGATTCGTCTTTGCGAGTCCGGGCTTGGGCCGGGGCGGCGCCCAATAAGCGCTCGCGGAATTTTTTAACAACCGGATGGA
The DNA here is from genome assembly GCA_008015095.1 of Lysobacteraceae bacterium. GTDB lineage: Bacteria > Pseudomonadota > Gammaproteobacteria > Xanthomonadales > Xanthomonadaceae > Lysobacter_I. The sequence goes on from SSEV01000239.1 coordinate 24,257, forward strand.
GCGGGCCCTGATTCAGGCATCGCTTGCTACAAGGTCCGTGGCGACGCGCACGGATTGGCAAGCCGCTTGCATTGCCTGCATCTGTTTCCCTCACATCGACAACTGCACGAAACAACTTCACAGCGAATATGGCGATCGACGATCTACTCGACGAACACGAACAAAGCGAACGCGTCCGCACATGGCTGCGCGGCAATTCCATCGGCCTGATCGGCGGTGTGGCGCTGGGGCTGGCTGCGATCTATGGCTGGAACTGGTGGAGCGACCAAGCCATGGCCAAGAAGATGCAGGCCAGCGACGCTTATGAAGCCATGCTCAAGCAGGCCCGCGAAGGCAATCTCAAGGAAGCCCAGGCGGCGGCCGGCGGGTTGAAGGACGAGGCGTATTCCGTGCTCGCGGCGCTTGATCTGGCGAAAGCCCAGGTCGATGGCGGTCAACGCGATGCGGCCATCGCCACATTGAAGTCGGTGAAGGGGCGGGATTCGATGCTGGCCCCCGTGATCGATCAGTGTTTGGCGCGCCTGCTGATCATCGCGGGCCAACGCGAAGATGCTTTGAAGCTCGTCGCCGAAACCGCGGACGACGCTGCGGCGCAGGAAATCCGCGGTGACGCCTTCTACGCGCTGGGCAAGATGGATCAGGCGCGCAGTGCTTACAGCAAGGCGCTCAGCAAACTTGACGTCGCCGCACGCCAACGGCGGATGGTCGAGCTGAAACTATCGCAGGCCGGCGGCACCCCGTCCAAACCGAAGACCGCATCTTGAGCACATATCAATCGATGAATCCGACATTCCTCCAGCGCCAGCCCGGTTCCACGCATCGGACCAGCGCGTTGCGTATCGCCATGCTCGCACTGGCTTTGGCCGCCACAGGATGCAGCACCGTCAAAGGCTGGTTCGACCGCGACGGCAAGAATGACAAGCCGACCGAGCCGACCGAATTAAGCGAATTCAGCCCTTCCACGACTGTGTCCAGGCTCTGGTCCGCGCAGGCGGGTGACGGCGACTCGCGGCTTGGCCTGACCCAGGGGCCCGTTGTGGCCAACGGCAAGGTGTATGCCGCTGCGGTGGATGGCGGCGTGCGCGCCTACGATCTGCAGACGGGCGCTTCGGTCTGGCATTACAACAGCGAATACGATCTCACCGGCGGCCCCGGCGCGGGCGATGGCCTGGTCGCCATTGGCACGCTCGATGGAAATATTGTCGTGCTGGACGCAGAAACCGGCGCCGAGAAATGGGCGGCCAAAGTCCCCAGCGAAATCATCGCCGCGCCCGTGATCGGGCAGGGCATGGTCCTGGTGCGTTCCAACGACGGGCGAATCACCGCCTTCGATCCGAACAATGGCGAGCGCCGCTGGTTCTGGAATCACGATCTTCCGACCTTGACCGTGCGCGGTAACGATGGCGTGGTGCTCGGGCCGGGGTATGTGTTCGTCGGCAATGACGATGGCACCGTCGCCGCATTGTCGCTTGGCGATGGCCGGCCGTTGTGGGAGCAGACGGTGGGCCAGCCCGACGGACGTACCGAACTTGATCGCATGGCCGATGTCGATGGAACGCCCGCGCTCGATGGGACTACGCTGTTCGCCAGTAGCTACAAGAAGCAGACGATGGCGATCGATGCGCCGAGCGGCCGTCCGCTCTGGGCGCAAGAGCATGGGGGGGCAGGACGCGTCGGCGTGGCGGGTGATCGCGTCGTCGTGACCGACCCGGCCGGGGTTGTCTGGGCGCTCGATAAGACCGGCGGTTCCGCGTTGTGGCAACAGCCCGGCCTTGCCAGGCGCAACCTGTCCGGCGCGGTCGTCCATGGCGATTACGCGGTGGTCGGCGATTACGACGGCTATCTGCACTGGCTGCGCATCGATAACGGCGACTTCGGTGCGCGGGTGCGGCTCGGCGGCGGCGCGGTACGCGCGGCGCCGGTCGTGATCGGAGACATCCTGGTGGCGCAGAGCGTCGACGGCGATCTCAGCGCTTATCGCCTCTCGCAATAAGAGCGTCGCGCTGTCAGTATCGGCCCCGAGGAGCGTCCCTCCTCGGGGCCGTGTTTTTCCACCCGAACGAATCCACCCCAACCGAGATCCGGATCGCCATGCTGCCGCTCGTCGCCCTCGTCGGCCGTCCGAATGTCGGGAAATCGACGCTATTCAATGCGCTGACCCGCAGCCGCGACGCATTGGTGCACGATGCGCCCGGGGTCACCCGCGATCGCAACTACGGCGTGTGTCGGCTCGACGAGACACGGCCGTTCGTGATCGTCGATACCGGCGGCATCGCCGGCAAGGACGAGGGTCTGGCCGGCGCCACCGCCAAGCAGTCGCGGACCGCGGCGGATGAGGCCGATCTGGTTCTGTTCGTGGTCGATGGCCGCGAAGGCCCGTCGGCGCTCGATGACGAGATCCTGCGCTGGCTGCGCAAAATCGATCGGCCGGTGCTGCTGATCGTCAACAAGACCGACGGCATCGACGCTCGCGCCGCCTTAGCCGAATTCGCGCGCTACGGCATCGCTGAGACGTTGTCGGTATCTTCGGCGCATCGGCAGGGTTTGGACGCCCTGATCGCCAAGGTGCTGGCGCAACTGCCTGCCGATGGCGACACTGCGGTGCTTGATGACGATCCGCAGCGGATGCGGCTCGCGTTCGTCGGTCGTCCCAACGTGGGCAAGTCGACCCTGGTCAATCGCATCCTCGGCGAGGAACGGATGATCGCGTCCGAAGTGCCGGGCACCACACGGGATGCGATTGCGGTTGATCTCGAGCGCGACGGACGCAAATATCGATTGATCGACACCGCGGGCATCCGTCGCAAATCCAAGATCGAAGAGGCCGTCGAGAAATTCTCGATCGTGAAGACGCTGCAGGCGATCGAGCACTGCCAGGTCGCCGTGATTCTGCTCGACGCCAGCGAAGGCGTGACCGAACAGGACGCGGCCGTGCTCGGTGCGGTGCTCGACGCCGGACGCGCCCTGGTGATCGCGGTGAACAAATGGGACGGGCTGTCCCAGTACCAGCGCGAGCAGACCCAGGGCCTGCTCGCACGCAAGCTTTCGTTCGTGAACTGGGCGGAAGCCGTGCAGATCAGCGCGAAGCATGGTTCCGGTCTGCGCGAGCTGTTCGCCGCGGTGCATCGCGCGCACCAATCGGCGACGATGCAGTTCGGCACTTCCGAGATCACGCGCGCCCTTGAAATCGCCTATGAATCCAACCCGCCGCCGAGCATCCGCGGCCACGTGGCGAAGATGCGTTTCGCGCATCCGGGCGGTGAGAATCCACCGACCTTCGTGGTTCACGGCTCGCGCCTGCGCTCGCTTCCGGAGAGCTACAGGCGTTATCTCGAGAACTTCTTCCGCAAGCGGTTCAAGCTGATCGGCACCCCGGTGCGTTTCGTGTTCAAGGAAGGAGAAAACCCCTACAAGGACAAGAAAAACGTGCTGACCGAGGCGCAGGTCGCCAAACGCAGGCGGATGATCCGTCACGCCAAGCGCGGCAAATGACCTCGCGCGTCGGATAGCAGGGCTGGGCGATACGCATGACGAGCACTCCACTGGCCACGGGCGTGCGGGTTCCTGCCGAAGCATTGACCTTGGGCATCCTCGCAGGCGGGCGCGCTACGCGTCTGGGCGGCATCGACAAGGCATGGCTGCAGCGCGACGGCATATCGCAAGTGGCGCGCTGGTCGCGGCGTTTCGTTGGCGAGCATGGGCCGGTGCTGGTTTCGGCGAATCGAGATCCAGAACGGTATGCGGCGCATGGATTGATCGCTTTGCCCGATCGCATGGCGGGTCTTGGTCCGCTTGGCGGAATCGAATCTTTGGCCGCCGCCTGCCCGACGACCTGGTTGTTCACGCTGCCGGTGGACGTGGTGGGCGTCAACGACTGTCTGTTGCGCAGTCTTGTCGCCGGACGCGGCGATGACGGTGCCTTCGCCGTCGATGATGACGGCGCACAACCTCTGGTGGCGCTGTGGCGTTGCGAGCGCTTGCGCGAAGCTTGCGCCAGCGCTTTGGCCGAGTCGCAATACGCGATCCGCGCGCTGCAAGCACGAATGACATTGCGGCCGGTGACGTTCTGCGGCTTCCGCTTCGGTAATCTCAATACGCCGGCGGATTTGCTCGCGGCCGGCTTTCCTGCCCCCTCTCCGCCATGAACTTCCCTGTCCGAATCGCATTCGACGAGGCCCGCGCGATCATCGAGCGAGTCGCCGCAGACAGATGCTTGGGGACGGAACAAGCCGCGATTGGACGTGCGCGCGGACGCGTGCTCGCGCGCGATCTCGTCGCTGAGATCGATCACCCCGGCTTCGACAACTCGGCGATGGACGGTTATGCGCTTCGTCATTCCGATCTGGCCGCGGATAAGCCTCTGCGCCTGATTGGCGAGCAATATGCTGGCCGGATGCTCGACTTGCAGATCGGCCCCGGCGAATGCGTTCGGATCACGACGGGTGCGCCGATCCCGCAGGGGGCGGACACGGTGCTCATCAAAGAGAGCGCCCGTCTTGATGGTGACCGCGTGTACGCGTTGTCGATGCCGAAGCCGGGTCAGCATGTGCGCCGCATGGGCGAGGATGTGCGTCGGGGCGAACGGTTACTCGCCACTGGGCAGGCGTTGACGCCTGCGCGGCTCGCATTGGCTGCCGGACAGGGGATGGCGCGCGTCGAGATCGCGCGCTTGCCGACTGTCGCGGTGTTCACCACCGGCGATGAACTGGTCGAGCCCGGTTTGCCGCTGGCGCCAGGGGAGCTCTACGACAGCAATCGCGAACTGTTGATGGCACTCTTGCATGCGGATGGGTTGGCGCCGGTCGCCTGGCCACGGTTGCCGGACGATCCTCAGGCGATTGCTTCTGCACTGCGTCATGCCGGGCACGCGTTCGATGTGGTCATCACTTGCGGAGGCGTCTCCGCAGGCGAGAAAGATCATCTCCCGATGCTGATGCAGGCAGCGGGGCAGGTGCATTTCTGGAAGGTGCGAATGAAGCCTGGCATGCCGGTCTTGTTCGCCGAATCGCATTCGGCGCTTGAAGGCCGAGCCGGCAGCGATGCGGAACAGGGTTTGGGTCAGGCGCTGTTCCTGTGTCTGCCGGGCAATCCGGTGTCGGTGCTGGCGACCTACCTCACGCTTGGCCGCGCCCTGCTGGACGGTTTGCAGCGGCGGACATCGCCGCGTTCGCGTCTGCGTGCGCGGTTGCGCGCACCCTGGTGCAAAACTCATGAGCGTCTTGAATTTCTCCGTGGCCGTCTCGCTTGCGATGACGACGGTTGTTTATGGGTCGAGCCCAGCCCCGCCGATGGCTCGCACCGCATGCGCGCCGCAGCGGACGGCGATGCGCTGATCGTGCTGGAAGAGGGCGAGCGGAGCCTGCAGGCCGGCGAGGTGGTCGATGTATTGGCGTACTGACGCACGATGATGGCGGCCAAAGGATGGTTCGATGCCCAGGCAGAGCGAACATCGCCACAGCGGCACGGATTGGGTTGATCGTCGCCCTGACGCACCGCGAAATGGGCCGCACTCGCCGCACGTTGCGGCTTGTCATTGCCATCCGCTGCGTTTTCGCCGGCGGTGAATGGGAACATCGCGATCCGGATGGGAATGGCGGCGGTCCGAGTATGATGGGCCGGCATGAGCGCCGTTCACGAACTTTCCCCGATAGCCGCACGTGCGCGCCTGGATGCCGGCGCGACGCTGATCGATGTCCGTGAGGCGCATGAGCGCGCGTTGGGCATGGCCACAGGCGCGCGCGGCATCGCCATGGGCGAATTGGTCTACGCGCCGGCTGCGCACCTGCCGGACCGCGACGCCGAGATCCTGCTGATTTGCCAGAGCGGCATGCGCTCGCTACGCGCGGCGCAGATGTTGGCCGAGCAAGGGTATGCGAACGTGGCCTCGATCGTCGGCGGTACCGCACGTTGGGTTGCGGAAGGGCTGCCGACCCGTATCCAGGACGAAGATCTCGACGCGGATTTCGCGGAACGCTATTCGCGTCATTTGCGCTTGCCGCAAGTCGGACTGGAAGGACAGAGGCGGCTGGAGGCCGCGTGCGTGCTGCTGGTCGGCGCGGGCGGCTTGGGAAGTCCCATCGCCTATTATCTGACCGCGGCCGGCGTCGGCCGGTTGCGCATCGTCGATCACGACATCGTCGACCGCAGCAATCTTCAGCGTCAGATCCTGCACACGGAGGCGCGGATCGGACAGCGTAAGACCGAATCGGCTGCGGCAGCTTTGTCCGCGCTGAATCCGCGGGTGAAGATCGAGGCCGTGGCCGAGCGCGCGACGCGCGCGAATATCGACAATTTGCTCGATGGCGTCGACGTCGCCATCGACGGCGCGGACAATTTTCCATCGCGTTACCTGCTCAACGACGCCTGCGTACGGCTGGGAAAACCTTTGATCTACGGCGCGGTGCATCGTTTCGAGGGACAGGCGGCCGTATTCGACGCCGGCCGACAACGCGGCATGTCGCCGTGCTATCGATGCCTGTTTCCGGAGCCGCCACCCGCCGAAGCCGCGCCCAATTGCGCCGAGGCCGGCGTGCTCGGCGTGCTTCCCGGTGTGATCGGCCTGATCCAGGCGACCGAGACGATCAAGCTCATCCTCGGCATCGGCGAATCCCTGGCCGGGCGTCTGCTTCATTTCGACGCGCTATCGATGCGCTTTCGCGAAACGCGGCTGCGTGCGGATTCCGAGTGTCCGGTCTGCGCGCCCGGTACGAAGCCCGCCGGCGCGTTCGACGAAGAGACGTACTGCGCCTTGCGCTGAAGCCGCTTCAGCGGGCCGATTTCGACGGCTCGACCCGCGCGCCGACCTGCCTGGCTTGCGGGATCTCCGCGGTCGCCCACGAAGCGCAACGGAACACCATCGCCGAGCGGCTATGCACATTGAGTTTGCAGAAGATCTGCTTGAGATAGGTTTTCACCGTGTACTCGCTGATATGCAGCCTGTAGGCGATCTGTTTGTTGACGCAACCGTGACAGACCAGGCGAATGATCTGCAACTCGCGCGCGGTCAGCGAGGTGAGCGCGATTTCGTCCTGCGTCGTACGGGGTGCAACGGCATCGGTCCGCGCATAGACCGCATAGTCCTGGCCATCCAGATTCAGGCGGCCCAACAGTTTCACCACGCCGCACGCGTCGGCATCCAGCGCGCGCCCGAGTTGACCGGACGTCGGAACGACCAGGCAGTGAGTGTCTTCCAGACGAAATTCCGCGAGCACCGCGAGCGTGCTCGGGCTGCGCTCGATCAGTGCGGGCCGAAGTGGAGCAGTGGAGTCCTTTCGAGTGATCATCGTCCCGTGCTCGCGCCCTTGGGTGCCCTCTGGCGGCAGATGCGACGATGCCCGACGGAATCCCGGGGCAGGCGATGGCCGCGATGTGCCAAGCACAACATTGCCGCTGGATGCCCGGATCCCGACGCCCGCTCCATGCTGGTCGCCACGTATCCGGGCAATCTTGCCAAGCTTCCCCTGTAGTAATACCCCCAACGCGATATCGGGCTGACACCGTCCACATAGCGGCGCGAACAGGGAACGCCCCGGTCGTCAGACGACGCAACGGGTTGCATGGCGTCCGCACCTGCAGCGATCAACCTCATGCGTCTCCTGGCGTGCCGGTCGCAAAGGCCAGCCGAGGCGGGATTTCGCGCGCGATGCAGGCGCGCCTGCGATCGCGCTCGGCGAGCGTTGCGCGGCGACGCGGCGGCGCGGGTTCGCGGACGCCGAGCACTCGGGCGATATTCGCGTTCGCGTCGCGATAGGGACGCAGCAAGGCCGACGGCCCGGTGATCAGCGGGGTCACGCCGGGGCCGTGACCGCTGACGGTGCTGTCGCCGTGGACGATCACGCCGACAGTGACGCGCCCCTGATTGACCGAGGGGCCACGTCTCGTATCCGCGTTGACGATCGCGACCAGATCGCCGAAACGCAGACTCCCCAGGCGATAACGCTCACGCAGGGCCCGATCGGACATCTGGATGTCGTAATCGCCGCGCCAGGCGCTGTTCTTGCCCAGACCAGACCCCATCAGCACCGCCGGTATCCGATGCGTCACCGGTGCGTGCAGCCCCCCGTCGCGCACATGCAGTCCCCAGCGACGGAGCAGGATGGGGGCCGCGTTCATCACTTCCAGATCCGGAAAATCCGGGAAACGCAGACCGAGACCGCAACTGCGGATTTGGATGCGATCGCCGATGGTCAGTCCGGCCAGCACCTCGGAGGGAAAATCGACCAGAACATGATTGATGCCGCCATGCTTGCCGGTGACGACGCCGCGCTGCCCAGCCATGCGCCCGTTGATCACTTCGGCGGGATTGCCCACACAGGCGTAGGTCATCAGTGCGTTGTTGGGGCCGTCACGCGGGCCGACCACCTCGCGTTGATTATTATGCAGCGCGACGCCTGGCTCGATGTGATCACCGGCCAGGCCGATGCACAGGTCGCCGATCCGGTGGTTCAGCACGATCCCTCCGGTGCCGGGCAGCACGCGTGGCACGCCGTCGTAGCCGATGCGATACGGGTTGGCGCGAGCGACAGGATGCGCGATCTGTCCGAGCACGCTGACCATGACCAATTCGTCGTCATTGATGCGCGGCGTCGCGCGGCCGTGGTTGATCACCGCATTTCTGCGTCTTGGGTTGGTCGTGGCCGGATCGGATGCGTCCATGGGATGTTCTCGGGTCAGATGGCGTACCAGAAGTGACGCGCCGAACGCCACGGATCGCCGTTCGCCGGTTGCGGCGGAAGGTCGTAACCGAAGCCGCGATCAAGCGCGAACGATCCGACGGTTTCGAGCTCGGCGCTTTCGACGCGCAGCGCGACATCGCCGCAGAGCAACGGGTGCACCACCGCCAGGCGCAATCCGCCCCAGAGCAAAGAAGTGCAGCCCGCGCTGACGATCAGCTCGCGCAGACGGCGCTGTTCCAGATGGGTCAGCGCATCGTCGTCGCCCGGAGGTTGCTCCAGGTTCAGTCCGACCTGTTCGCAGGCCAGGCCGATGCAGGCTTGGGGCGCATCGGGCGCGATCGTCAGCACGCAGGCGTTGCCCAGCGCCGCGGCCAGCGACAGGCTGTCGATCGTGCCGTAGAACGCTGCGCTTTCGGTGGCGTCGTCGTTCAGATTCGAACGCGCGGTCAGACTCTGGTGAAAAGCCTCGTAGCGTTCGATCAGATCCGGCGGAATACCGTCCGGGAATGAGGATTCGCTCAGGTTGTCGCTGACCCAGTGCAGACGGCAATGACTGAGATCGGTGCGCAGCCGCGCGTCCTCCCACAGACGCAGAGCCTGGCCGAGTTCGATCGCGCTGTCGGACGGTAAGCGCTCGCGCAGCGCGTTCGGCCATAACACCAGGGGGTCGCTTCGATAGTAGTCGCTGGCGTCGATGACCTGCCAGAACGTGCGCGTCACCCACAGATCGGCGTGCGCAGACAGTCGGCTGACCAGATGTGCGCCGTAGGGCGAACCTAACGCAAGCAATGGGTCGACGACATAGGCGTTGCGCTTGGCGCGGAAACTGACTTCGAGTTCCTGATCGAGCATGGCTCATGCCTGTTCAAAAGAGACCGCAGCGGCCGTGTCGCCGCCAGACCCGGCCGCGGATGCGGCAGGACTGAAATGCGCAGGACTTAAGGCAACACTGAACAAGTCCCTCCTGGACTTGCTCAGTGGTCGCAAGTCCGACATGAATTCGGACTTGCTCTCGCCGAATCAATCACTTGCGTGATTGATTCGCAGGCGGCGCATCCCTGTGCCGCGGCAACGCTGACTTTTGCAGTGTTGCCTTAAGTTCGCAGAACCGAAGCTCGCAACGGAGGCGAGCGCCCCCGTTGCGCTCTGGCCTCATCAGGCCGGGGTCGTCGCGGTGCCGAGTACGCTGCGCAAGGCCGGAGTGATGCCCGGGAAGCCGCGGCCTTCCGGCGTCATCCGATAGGCGGCGACCCATGAATCGGCGTGCGAACCCAACGGCCGGATCGTCGACTGGAACAGAACCGGATCGGTCACCGTCTTGAAATCGTTGTCGGCCGCGAATTTCAGGATGCGCCTGCCGCTTTCGGCCATCTTGGCGCGTTGCGAGGGCTCGGCTGTGCCGCCGAGATGACGGTTGGAGACGATTTCGATGACATCCCACTTGGTGTTGGCGTCGAACGCTTTCTTGATGTCGGGCGTATCGAGGATCTCCAACACCTGCACCAGATAGTGTCCGACTTCCATCGCCAGCGAGAAGATGTTGCCGTAGGTGCTGCGGTCCAGGGCGTAACGCATATCCAGTCCGATGCGCTGGATCGTGGCGATGCTGCCGAACGGGCGTTGGTCGATCAACTGGCCACCGCGGATCACTTCGCCGATCAGCATGTCGCGGAAATACTGGCTGATCGAGACCATGAAGCCGACCAGCTGGCGATGGAAATTGCGATTGACCACCGCGCCGGCCGGTACCTGGGCGTTGCCGTAGTTGAACGCGCGACGGTACGCGATCATCCGATCCTGCTTGGTGTAACGCAGCGGACGCAGCTTGTCGAGGCGATAAAGGCCTTGCGCGCCGGGGCCGCGTTGCACGCGCATTTTGCCCAGGCGGAACAGCCGTTGCAGCACTTCCACCACCTCGAACACTTTCATGCGCTCGTGCTGCCAGCTGTAGTACAGCTCGGCGGCGGCGTGCAATTGGCTCGGGATGACCGCATCGTCGAAGTCCGGTTCGATGTAGGGATAGCTGATGTCGGCGAAATCGACCGGTCCCTTCGTGCCCAGGCCGACCAGATCGAGGATGCCCTGCTCGCCGCGCGCGCCCGGATTGGACGAGCGCAGCAGGTCGCCGAGACGCTGTTCGAACTCGACTTCATACGCTTGGCGTTCGCCGGGCGGCAACCTGTCCAACTGCTCGCGCAGGAACGTTTCCCACAGCCGTTGAATGGTTTCGTGTGTCTGGAAACTCATGATGATTCTCCTCGATCAACGCTTGCTGCGAGGTTGATTTTTCTTGACTGCTCGCCTGGCGGCCTTCGGCGTGGCGGTCGCGGCGGACGGAGGCTGCGCGGGCATGTCGCCGGGAGCGGGGGTCGTCTGAATCCCGCCATCCTCATCGTAGGACGCAGCCGGCCAGTCGCCAGGATCGATCCCGTCGCCGAAATCCTCGGCGGCGACCAACAGCATCGTGGCGAGCAGCAGCCCCGCGCGCCGGTTGATTTCGTCGTAAACCGCGCGCGATGTCAGTTCGCCGTTTCCGACGAATTTCTCGAACACGGCCGTATCGACCGCGCTGTCGAAGGTCCGCAACGCTGCTTCCAGCTTGTATTCCGCCAGCAATCCGCGGACTTCGCCGATCAGCGGCAGCGTGTTGTGCATGAGCTTGTCGTGGAGATAGCTGTCGGCGTCGACATCGTGTTTGTCGACTAGGTGCGCGGTCGCCGCGATGATTTCCGCGATGATCGAGTACTTGAGATCGTTGAGTTCGGGTTCGAACTTGCCCGGATCCGGACGGTTCGAACCGTGTTTCGCGATGACCTCGGTCGCCAACGCGATCTTCAATTGCGCATCGGTCTGTTGGCGCAGGATCAGCGTCTGTTGGGTTTGCTCGATCGCCTGCTGTTGCAGGGCGAGCATCTTGCCGATGGCGGCGACGTTGCCGGCGTGGATGCGTTGATGCAGGACGCTATGGCCCGGTTGGGGCACGTGAGCGGATATCGCGATGGGCGCGACCGCCGCCGGTGTTTTTGGCGGCGGCGCGCAGGCGTGGATCCGCATGGCGCGACGCGGCGTTCTGGCGCTGCGCCCGATCCGATGCAGTCCGCAGGTGGCCGGTGCGCCGACGTCCGTCGTCGCGACCGCCGGTTGCTGCTGTAGGAACTGGACCGTGAATGACATGGTGTTCTCCTGTGGGATGCGTGGACGCGATCACGGACCGGTCTAGGGTTGCGACGCGGGGCTACCGCCGAACCGCAGACGATCCTGGGCGATGGTGTCGAGCGAGGTCTCGAAGTGCGCCGGAATATCCGGACCGTCCAGCCCGCAGTCGGTATTGACGACATTGGCGGCGATCCCGTCGACCACCAGCTGCATGGCGTTCTCGAGCATCACGACCAGTGCTCCGTCGTCGCCGAACAGGGTCGACATCGGTATGCAATTGGCGCTCATCTGATCGGCGAGCGCTTCCCAGCGTCGCTCGGACTGCAGCTGCAGGCACAGTTCCTGATGCAGGATGTCGGTAAAGCGGAAAGTGCTGCCGGCCACGGCCTCATTGGTCGTCCGGCGCTGTTCGAAGCGGGTCAATGTCGTGTCCCAGTCCGGTTCTGCGTCGCTGTGCGGGCGCAGTTCTTCGGCGATCTCCTCCAGTGTCGTCACCAGGGCTGCGGGGAGATCCGGACAGAACATGAGGTTCTGACCGGTCTGCGGATCGATTTCATTGCTTTCCAGATGGAGGAACGCATCGATCAGGTAGCTATACGAGGCGGCGCGGATTTCGGGCAATCCGAGATCATCGCTGCCGACTGCGTACAGATCGATCGTGCGGTCGATGTCGTAGAGGATCTTGTCGAGCATCACCTGACAACTGATGTCGTCGCAGGCGCAGCGCGCCAGACAATCGACCTGACTGGCCAGGCGGCCGCGAGCGACGGTGAGATTGACGATGCGACGATCGGCGGCGGCTTCCTCTTCGATCCCGTACAGGCCATAGAACACGATCGGCGGGCGTGCGACGCGGAGCAGGCGCGAACCGCCGGCTTGGCCGAATCCGTCGGCGAACAGGCGTAGCGCTTCGAGGAACGAAGTCAGCGGCGGCGACTCCGGATCGACCAGGCGATAGCCGAAGTTGATCAGGCGATAGACGCGATTGAGTTCGATCTGCGCAGTCGAACCGAGTGCGCGCAGGCCTTCGGCGCTGCCGTGAGCGGCGCGGCGGACGAGATCGTCGAGCACGCGCATCAGTTCGGGCTCGGTCATCAGCGCGCGCAGATCGCCTTGACCTTGCGCCTCCAGCGCATCGAACAAACGACGATAGGCGTCGATGCCGCGCGGCCATTCGTTCGGCGCGTTCTGGTACGACAGGCTGCCGAGCAGGTTCTGCAGCGAATGGATGCAGGCATCGCGGCGGGTCTGCATTTCGGTGAACGGCGCCTGCAGCAGGAAACGCCCGCCGGCGAAACCGTTGTTGGCCATGCTCTCGCCGAGCATCACCAGGATCACCGCACAAACTTCGTCGATGCTCTGCGCCAGGCTGCGGAATTCGTAGGTGGCCGATGGATTGAGCGCGCCGACCAGGCGCGAGAGGCGGGCGTAATCGCCAAGCGTGCGGCGCATGCCGATGGCGCGGTCGCGGTTGCGCGGATCGAGGCCGAAACGCGCCGCGTTCACGCCTTCCTGGGCGGACGAGCGAATGCCGTCGGACCAGCCGCCGAGTTCCGCATCGATATCCTTGAGCAGATTGTTGCGGTTGAGATTTTCGAGATCCTTCTCGACATCGCTCATCGCCTGTTTGAGATCGACGCTGGTCGCGGTGTTGTCAGGCGCGGCCTGGACGAAGCGCGGTGCGCTGCGCAGGAATGGCAGGCCTTCGGCCTCGCTCTGGATACCGCGCGCGCGCGGCTCGGCCTGGTAGCGATCGAGCAGCGCCTTGGCGATCTGCTGCGGATTACGCGGGTCGCCGACCCGCAATTCCCGGCGCAGCAGATTATCGAGCGCGAGCTGGGCCTTCGATGGCGGAGTGGAGCGGCCACTATCGGTAGCGCCGGGCTTCGAATCGGATGAGTTGCTGAACATGTGCGATCTCCTGATGGACTCGGACTCGATCTATGCGGCGACGGTTGCGATCCGCGGCTGCGATTCGCGTCTGCGTTCGGCGCGAACGTCCTCGGACAGGCGGCCGATGACGTCATCGGCGAGTTGGCGCGGATTGACCCGGGCGTCGGCCAGGGCATAGCTGGCGGCGCTGAGCAGATGCCGCGGCGGCAGCTCGACCCGGTCGATACGCCGCTGCGCCAGCAGTCGTGCGCCCCGCCGGATCGCGGCCTGGTTCTCGCGCGCGAACGGAATGATGTCGGCGACCGCGCGCTGGGCAAGATTGCGGCGGGTCTGGTACATGGTTTCGTCGACCACGTGCGGAATCACATGACGTGCGCTGGACAGCAGCGCGCCGGGCATGCGGTGTCCGCGATCGGGGCGATACAGGCTGCCCCAGATCCGTTCCAGGCGCGCGGCGTCCTGCGCGAAATTCATACGCCGCAGCATCTCCGCCAGAATCTGTACGCGCAGGAATGCGGTGGGATGTGCGCCGCCGGGACGATAGGTCATTGTTCGCGGCGCCGGATGGGCCAGAAATTCGGCCATGCCCCAGGCTGCGGCTGGTCCGCCAAGGCATAACGCGGCCAGATCCGCCCAGATTTCCTTGTGCCAGCGGCCATAGACGCTGGCCAGGAACGGTTGACGGAGTTGCCCCATGATCCGACGCACGACGGCCTGGCGATTCTCTTGCCAGATGCCGAGATCCGCTTGCAGATTGTGCGCGACCTCGTGCAGGAATACCGCTTGCCAGGGATGATCCCGGTCCCAGGGAATTCGGATCAGCGGGAATGGATTCTGCTCGCCCAGCAAGCGCCCCAACGAAACGCCCCGACGCATCGTCGCCGGCGAGTAGCCGTGCTCCATGTAACACACCGGCTTGAGCAGCGTGCCGCGGAATACGCGCGGTGCGGCGGCGCGGATCGCCTGATAGCAGTCCTGGGCGATGGCGTCGTGCGCGGAGAGGGTAGGGCCATAGTTGGTGCCGCGCTGCGCGAAGACCTCGAAAAACATTCCGAACAGACGCCGCGCGCGATCCAGCTCACGCTCGACCAAGGCGATATCGATCAGCACGCGCTGGATCGGGGCCTGTTCGACCGAAGCCTGCACATCGGCGAAACGTTTGCGGATTTGGGCTTCGACGTTGGCCAGACGTTGATTGGCCGCTTCGAAATGCGCGCGTGAAGGTGCATGGGGCATGTCCTGCGGACGCAGGCCGACGAATGCATTGTCGACCCTGGCGAGGCGGCGCAGTCGCGCCGCCAGGCCACGGACCTTCAAGCGCAGGAACTCTCGGGCATTGCGGGCGGGCATGTCGTCGGGCTCCGTTTCGTCCTTGGGTGTGTCGTAGCGGTTTCGGGCTGTGATCGGTCACGTCACCGGCAACGCACACGGATCGTGGCCGGGCCGGCCACATTGACCACGCGCCGGCCGTGACGCGGGCAGTTGCAGCGTGCGGCCACACCACCGGCGACGACCGGGCGGGCGATGACGGGCGGACCCGTCCGCCGACGCACTGCGCGGACCAGCGGCACCACGCGGCCACGCACTGGCGCTGCAGCGCGACGTACGGTGGCCACCGCGCGACGCTGCGGGACGGCGCGGCGCACGCGCGGAACCAACGGACGGGCCAGCGCGCGGGCAGCCGCGGGACGTCGTACGGCCTGCGCCGTCACTCTGCGCACGACGCGGGGAACCACGCGCCGGGCAGGGGCTCGGCGCTGGCGTGCGACGCGACGTGCGACGGCGATCGCACGCGGTACTACGCGCGCGGCTGGACGGCCGCGGGCGCGCACCGCACCGCGCACGGCCTGGGTCGCCGCACGCACCACGCGGCGACGCGCTGGCGCCGCCATGCGCGCGACTGCGGGTAATGCGCGACGTAAGGCAA
>SSEV01000065.1 GCA_008015095.1 Lysobacteraceae bacterium
CTGTACCTCCTGGTCAGCCTGTTCACCTTCTCGGCGCCGAGAAGGTGAACAGGCTGACCAGGAGGTACAGCAGGAACGGAGCGAGCATGATCAAAGCGATATCCCGCACCAGACGTTGGCGGTGGGGATTGTTTTTCAGCGAATCCTCGGTCGTCGCCGACCGACGTGGTTTGCCGCTGCGTTCGGAAAGCTCGCGTGCCACCGTGTCTTTTCACCTGAGGAAATTCATCTAGCGGGTTGATCTTACAGGGTCGATGGCTCGACTCGCCAGCACTGAGGAGCCTCCGAGCAGTTCAGAGATCCCGTGCGCCATAGAGTGTGCGTTCGTGGACCGAACGCGTATGCGCTCGGTCCGGCCGAAGCAGAACAGGCTAGCCCCGAGTCTGTGACATCTGATGAACCACGCCAAGATGGCTTTCTTCAGACATCCCCGGGCATCTCCAGATCGCAACCTCGACACATGCCCGGCCCGTTACTGACAATCCGACGCGGGTGTGATTGGATGGTGGCCGCTTCCGTTGAATCCCGTCAGACAGGGGCCGACTCTATGAATCGCATCTGGTTGTCCATATTCGCGCTGGTGTTGGGTTGCCTGCCACTGGCGTTGCCCGCGCAAGCGCAGGCCGCAGGTCAGAAGCCCCCCTCCCCGACCGAACTCTGCCCGCTGTCCACTCATGACGATCTGTATTTGCATTGCATTGGCGAGCGCGTGACGCTGTCCGGGGCGCGTCTTATGGACATCACGACGCAGTATCCCGATGTCTCCGGCGTGGGCGGCTATGTCCATCACGCGACGCTGAGGTCGGCTCTGGGGCAGATCGGATTGAACGCCCGAAAGCCGATCAAATGCCGCAAGGCGATCACCGCGGACGGCGTCCTGCGGGTAGAACGGATCACTCGCGCCAACGGCATCGTGGCGGTGACCCCCTACGTCCAGGCATTGGAGATTCGTTGCAAGTAGGGTCTGATAGCCGGCGCTTGGCAGGCTGTTGAAAAACGCGCTTTCTGTGCGTTTCTCAATTCGCGAATCCGGTACATGCCCGGACTCGATCACGACGAATCGGTCGCTTCCGCGGGCGCCTCGTCGTCACAGCCCTCGGCGACTGCCCTTAGAATGCACCGGATGCGCCTGAACAAATACATCAGCGACACCGGCTACTGCTCACGGCGCGAAGCCGATCGCCTTATCGGCGAAGGCAGGGTCACGATCAATGGCCAGCGCGCCCGGATCGGCGCGGAAGTCGGCGAAGGCGATGAGGTTCGCATCGATGGCGAGACTTTACGCCCGCGCAGCGCCGCTCAGGGCAAACGCCGCCACGTCTATATCGCACTGAACAAGCCTGTGGGCGTGACCTGCACAACAGAAACCGGCGTCAAAGACAATATCGTCGATTTCATCGGCCATGAGCAGCGCATATTCCCGATCGGACGCCTGGACAAGGATTCGGAAGGCCTGATCCTGCTCACCAGTAATGGCGACATCGTCAATGCCATCCTGCGCGCCGAGAACAAGCTTGAAAAGGAATATCTGGTCGCCGTGAACCATCGCGTCAGCGACGAATTCCTGCGTGGAATGAGCAGGGGCGTGCCGGTCCATGGCGAAATGACCTTGCCATGCCGAACCACCAGGATCGGCCCGGTCGGATTCCGCATCGTCCTCGTCCAGGGCTTGAACCGCCAGATCAGACTGATGGCGGCGCATTTCGGCTATCGGGTGAAACAATTGGTCCGCGTGCGTATCGGCAATATCAAGCTCGGACATCTGAAGACCGGCCGATGGCGCAATCTCACCGATGCCGAACTGCGCGGTCTGCTGCCCAACCACCAGGATTGGTGAGCCCACCGCAGACCGTTTCGCCCGAGTAGGCGATAGTCAAGCTTAAGGTGCCCTTGAATCGGGCCCGGTTGACTACAATCTCACCCCGATTGCCTAGCGGGCTGTTGAAAAAAGCCCTGCCGGTTCCAGATTTCTCCCGCTTTCACGACCCTTTCCATGACCACTCCCAAACATTCGAAGTTGATCATCCTCGGTTCAGGCCCTGCCGGCTGGACCGCCGCCGTCTATGCCGCACGCGCCAATCTCAGGCCTGTGGTGATCACCGGGCTGCAGATGGGGGGACAACTGATGACCACCACCGAAGTAGACAACTGGCCGGGCGACGCCCATGGGCTGATGGGACCGGACCTGATGGCGCGCATGCAAGCCCATGCCGAGCGCTTCGACACCGAAGTGGTATTCGACCATGTGCACACTGCGGACCTGTCGCAACGTCCTTTCCGGCTCAAAGGCGACAGCGGCGAATACACCTGCGATGCGCTGATCATCGCCACCGGCGCCACGGCGAAGTATCTGGGCATTCCTTCGGAAGAGACGTTCAAGGGCCGCGGCGTGTCCGCATGCGCCACCTGCGACGGTTTCTTCTACAAAGACCAGGACGTCGCGGTGATCGGCGGCGGCAACACCGCGGTCGAGGAAGCGCTTTATCTGTCGAATATCGCCCGCAAGGTTTATTTGGTCCATCGTCGAGACACGCTTCGCGCCGAAAAGATCATGCAGGACAAGCTGTTCGCGAAGATCCAGGCCGGAAAGATCGAGGCGATCTGGCGCCACACCGTCGACGAGATCCTCGGCGACGACAAAGGCGTCACCGGCATGCGTTTGAAATCGGTGCAGAACGGCGTCACGCGCGAGGTCGCGGTGAACGGCTTTTTCGTCGCGATCGGCCATACTCCGAATACGACGCTGTTCGAGGGCCAGTTGGCGATGAAGAACGGATACCTCACCATCCTGACCGGCCTCGACGGCAATGCCACCCAAACCTCGGTCCCCGGCGTGTTCGCCGCCGGCGACGTCGCCGAGCAGGTCTATCGACAGGCCATCACCTCGGCCGGATTCGGCTGCATGGCGGCGTTGGACGCGGAGAAATTCCTCGACAAGGGCGAGTGAACATGCTCAGGATCAGCGCAGACTTCGACGAACTCGACCTTGCGCTGATCCACCGATTCCTGTCAGCGGACTCGTATTGGGCCGCAGGCATTCCGCGCGACACCCTCAACCGCGCGCTACGCAACTCGGTCTGTTGCGGCGTTTTTCTCGACGGCATCGGCCAAGTGGCCTTCGCCCGCGCCGTGACCGACCAGGCGACCTTCGCCTATCTCGCCGACGTGTTCGTGCTGCCCGAGCATCGCGGTCGGGGCCACGGCCGCGCCGTCGTCGAAGCGCTGATGGCCGACCCTCGACTGCAGGGGATGCGCCGCTGGCATCTGATCACCCGTGACATGCAGCCGCTGTACGCGAAACTGGGTTTCGTGCCGCTGACCCAGCCGGAGCGGCACATGCAACGTCACGACCCGGACATCTACACGCGAACGCCATGACCGTACCTCTGCGCGTTCTGTCCGCCCTCAGCGAATTGCCCGCCGCGACCTGGGACAGCCTCCACGACGACCATAACCCCTTCGTTTCGCATGCCTTCCTCTGCGGACTCGAAACCCATGGCTGTCTGCGCGAACGCTGGGGCTGGACACCACACCATTTCACGTTATGGGACGACGATACGCTGGTTGCCGCTGCGCCGGGATACGTCAAGACCAATTCCCACGGCGAATTCGTGTTCGACTACGCATGGGCGCGCGCCTACGCCCACTACGGACAGGACTATTACCCGAAATGGATCTGTGCAGTGCCCTACTCGCCGGTCACAGGCCCCCGCCTGCTCGCACGCGATGACGCGGCACGAACGGCGCTCGTGCGCGCGATCCCAGATCTCGTGCGCGCTGCAGGATGTTCATCGGCGCACATGAATTTCCTGGAACCGCCCGACGCGATGGCGTTGGACGTCGCGGGCGGCTGGATGGCGCGAGTCGATGTGCAGTACCACTGGCGCAATCCCGCCAGATGGCGCGATTTCCACGACTTCTTGGCCGCGATGGACCATAAGCATCGCAAGAACATCCGCCAGGAACGCGCTAAGGTCGCCCGCGCGGGCGTGACCTTCCGGGTGCTGCACGGCGATGAAGCGTGCGACGGCGACCTCGCCGCGATGCATGGCTTTTATCTGCGCACGTTCGCCGAGTACGGCAATTCGCCCGCGTTGACCCTCGATTTCCTGCGTCACCTCGCTCAGGTCATGCCCCGGCAACTGGTCCTCATCCTCGCGGATCACGCTGGCGACATCATCGCCGGCGCCTTGTGCCTGCGTGGCGGCGAGACGCTGTACGGTCGTTACTGGGGCGCCGAACGCCAGTTGCCCGGCCTGCATTTCGAGACCTGCTACTACCAAGGCATCGAATACTGCTTGCGCGAAGGCTTGAACTGCTTCGAACCCGGCGCGCAGGGCGAGCACAAAATCTCCCGCGGGTTCCTGCCCCATGTCGTGCGCAGCCGACATTGGATCGCCGACCCGCGATTCGCCCCGCAATTGGCGCAATGGTGCGCCGACGAATCAGAAGCTGTGCATCGTTACGCTGCGCAGCTGATGCTGCACACGCCTTTTCGCGAGGGTTCGGACCAAGTTTCTCCATCGCCATGCCTCTGCGACTGACCTGGCTCCATCCCGATCCGCAGTCGCCGTTTCCAGCGGCCGATCGTGCGCTGTCGAATCCCGATGGCCTACTGGCTGCCGGAGGCGATCTTTCGCCGGAACGGCTGCTCAACGCCTATCGGCAGGGAATTTTCCCTTGGTATTCCGAGGGTCAGCCGATTCTATGGTGGTCGCCCGATCCTCGGATGGTGTTCCGCACCGATGGCGTACGCCTGTCCAGCCGCCTCCGGCGCCGACTGCGGCATAGCGACTGGCGAGTGCAGGCGGATACGGCCTTCGCCGCTGTGATCGACGCTTGCGCAAGCGCGCCTCGTCGCGGTCAAGACGGCACCTGGATCGACGGCCGCATGCGCGAGGCCTATCTGGCGCTGCATCGCGCAGGACATGCGCATAGCATCGAGGTGTTCGTGGAATCGACCCTGGTCGGCGGCATCTATGGGGTCGCCATCGGGCGAATGTTCTACGGAGAAAGCATGTTCAGTCGAGAGTCGGGCGGCTCCAAAGTCGCACTGGCGGCCCTGGCCGAAGGCCTCCGGCTCTGGGGATGGCCGTTGATCGACGCCCAGGTCGAAAACCCGCATCTGCTCAGCCTCGGGGCGGAGCGTTGGCCAAGGCGCGATTTTTTGAAGACCGTCGAGGATCTGGTGAAGCAGTCGGGCCATGACGGCGCCTGGACCGAGATCTTCCCGAGGATAGCGATCAAGGATCTGATCACGGCGCGGCCGCGCTGTTGAACATCCCCCGTTCAACTTCGCTTGGCGTGGCGGATGGACAAACGGACGCAACCGATTGATTCGTCGGGCGTCGACCCGAACAGGATATGTCTTGCTCAGGCCATTCGTCGCCCGAAACTCTGCGCTTTTGCGCCATGGCCGCCGCCATGGCAGAATGCGCGGCTTGTCTGGGCGGGTCGCGCCCGACCTCAACGGCAGCCCAGGGCGCATGGCGAAAGACGACGTCATCGAATTTGAAGGTACGGTCTCCGAAACCCTCCCGAACACGATGTTCAGGGTGAAGTTGGAGAACGGTCACGAGATCATCGCGCATATTTCCGGGCGCATGCGCAAGAACTACATCCGCATCCTCACCGGCGACAAGGTCAAGGTCGAAATGACCCCGTACGACCTCACCAAAGGCCGGATCACCTATCGTATGAAGTAAGCCGCATGAAGTGAGCGGCATGAAGTAGGCGGCATGAAGTAAGCCGCGCGAACCATGCGGTTCGACGATCGGTTGGGGCAAGCGCTCGCTCGAACCTCGTCCAGGGCCGAAACAATCCGCCGCAACATCGGCGATCAGGCTGCGCTCTCTTCTCCCGACGCGTCCGCGAATGCGGCGATATGCCGTCGGTAATAGCGCAGTTCGGCGATCGAATCGCGGACATCGCTGAGCGCCGTATGCGCCGATTCCTTCTGCAATCCGGACAGCACCTGCGGCGCCCAACGCCGCGCCAGCTCTTTGAGCGTGCTGACGTCGAGATTGCGGTAATGGAAGTGTTTCTCCAGATCAGGCATACAACGGTGCAGGAAGCGCCGATCCTGACAGATCGAATTCCCGCACATCGGCGACGCTTTCGGACCCACCCATTGATTCAGAAATTCCAGGGTCCGCTGTTCGGCGTCGCGCATACTCACCCCGTGCTGCAGCACCCGCCGCCATAGTCCGGAACGCCCATGCTGGGTGCGGTTCCACTCGTCCATCGCCTCCAGGGTGGCGAGATCGTGCGCGATCGCCAGCTCGGGGCCTTCGGCCAGGATATTCAGTTCGGCGTCGGTGACCACGGTGGCGATTTCGAGAATCGAATCGCGATCGGTGTCGAGACCGGTCATTTCAAGATCAATCCAGACCAGACGCCCTTCGGCCTGCCTGGTTTCGATCTGCGCGCTCTGGATCGATGTGTTGTCGGACTGCGGGTTAGAGGCCATGCGGCTCGCATCATGCGGCGGATGGCCGCATGATATCCCAGCCACCGCGCCCTTCCGCCTATGTCTCTGGACATCTCACCCGATCACCACGCGATCCTGACCGCCATGCTGGCCCCGGCGTTGCTGATGGCGGCGACCGGCTCGCTGCTGGTGTCGGCCAACGCCCGCTTGGCGCGCGTGGTCGACCGCCTGCGCGGTCTGATCGTGAGCTGGGAGCAGGACGCGCCGGACCGCGCGCAGCGCGATATCCAGATCGCACGGCACCGCAAGCGCGCGCGGTTGGTGCTCCGGGCC
>SSEV01000101.1 GCA_008015095.1 Lysobacteraceae bacterium
ATCCGGGTCATGGATGGTGCCCTTGTCGTCGTAACGGTCGACGATGTACAGCATGCAGCCGCCGATGCCTTCGATCACCGGCGCGGCCACGGCCTTGGTCAGTTCGAGGGGACCGATCGGCGTGGCGCCATTCTTCAGCGCCTGCACTCGCACCCATTCGGCGAGCTTGTTGACCCGGATCGCGAAACCGCAGGCGCAGGGGCCGTGCTTGGCGGCGAAATCGGCGGCGAAGGAATCGGGATCCTCGTTGATGAGGAACGTGCAATCGCCCTGGCGATAGGTGCTGATCGGGCGGGTCTTATGGCGCGCGACCTTCACAAACCCCATCTGTCGAAAATAATCGTGCAGCTGTCCGGCCTGCCCCGCGGGGGCCGCGAATTCGACGAATTCGAACCCGTCGATCCCCATCGGATTCTCGAACAGATTCACTCGCATACCAGGGTCGGGTTGAGCGCTCATGGTCTGGCTTCCTGTAGATCGGATCGGTGACTCGGGACAGCGGTTCCCAGCAGCCTCTCGGGGGCCGCGTCCCGTGACGAAACAGTTGCGGTAAGCCGCAAGCGGCGAATATAGTTTCACTTGCAACTATATGCAAGCCTGTCCACTGCCCTGGCCCACGCCATGTCCGCACCCGCCGCCGTTTGCCACGAAATGCTGGATCTGGAGCGGTTCCTGCCGTATCGCCTCAGCGTGTTGTCCAACCGCGTCAGCCAGGCGATCGCCGACGCATACGCCGAGCGCTTTGAGATCGGCATCACCGAATGGCGCGTCATCGCGGTGCTCGGCCGGCATCCTGGCCTGTCGGCGAATGCGGTGGCCGAGCGCACGGCGATGGACAAGGTCGCGGTGAGCCGCGCGGTTGGTCGCCTGCTCGAACGGGCGTTGATCCGACGCGAGATTCATGGCGAAGACCGCCGCCGTTCAGTGCTCGAGCTCAGCGCGACCGGATATCGGATCTACGACGAGGTCGTCCCGGTCGCGCTGAACTACGAGCGACGGCTGCTGGCGTCGTTGGACACGACCGAACGCGCGCAACTGGACCATCTGCTGTGCAAGCTGTCCGGCGCGATGGATGCGTTCTGCGCCGACGCATTCATCGAATGATCGGCGATGCTCAACGCGGTTCTGGGGAATCGTGTTTTGACCGGCTGTCTTTTGGGTGGCTTTTGGCCGCCTGTTGAAATCGCTCCCCATCCGCGTCTTCAAGTTCGCCCGCCTTGCGTATCCGCGCGCGCTCGACGTCGCGGCCGGCTGCGGGCATGCTGGCGCGCATGTCCGCCGCTTCCGACCCGCTTGCGCGCCTGATCGCAGAACGCCGCTTCGCAGAAGCCGAGGCGCTGTGCCGCGCGCGACTGCAAACCGATCCGGCCGATGCGGCGGCGCTCGGCGCGCTATTGCCGCAACTGATGGGCCGCGGCGAACTGCTGCAAGCGCGCGTTCTCGCCGAAAGCGCGGTCAAGGCCGACGGCGGCCATCGCGATCTGCTGCTGATGCTCGGCCAGGTGCGTGCGCGCATGCGCGATTTCGCGTCCGCGCGCAGCGCATTCGCCGAGGCCGCGGCGCTCAACCAGGGTGATTGGATCGCGTTGTTGTTTCTCGCCGACAGCGCCCAGGCCACGGGCGATGCCGAGGCAGCGCTCTCGGCCCGGGTGCAAGCGCTGCTGCGTGCGGAACGCGAAGGCGCGCTCGCGCCGCAAGCCCGGTTGCCGGCGCAACTGCAGACGCAGCTGCAACGCGCGATCGCCATCGTGCAGGAGGCGCGCGCCCTGCATCTGGACGCCGCGCTGGCGCCCCTGCGGCAGGACCGGGATGCGCGAACGCTGGTGCGGGTCGACGCCGCGCTGGATGCCCTCGTCGGGCGCACCGCACGCGCGCAATCGCATCCGCTGCAACATCCGACGCTGTTGTGCGTTCCGGATCTGCAACCGAGACCCTGGTTCGATCGCGATGCGTTCCCTGAGCTATTCGAGGCGCTGGCGGGCATCGAGCGCAGCGCCGACGAGATCCGCCAGGAACTGCTTGCGCTGCTCGATGACGAGGACGGCGTCGAACCCTATATCGACATGCCCGAACGCGCGCCGGCCGCACCGATCTGGCGTGAACTCAACCGCTCGCCGCGTTGGCGCACTTACCACTTCCATCGCCACGGCGCCGAGATCACGGCGCATCGCGCGCGTTGCCCGCGCACCGCGGCGGCCCTGGATGCGCTACCGCTGATCCGGATTCCGGATCATGCGCCGGAAGCGATGTTCTCGCTGCTGGCGCCGAACACCGCGATTCCCGCGCACACCGGCGTGATGAACGGGCGCCTGACCGTGCACCTGCCGCTTATCGTGCCGGCGAATTGCGGCGCGCTGAAAGTCGGCGGCGAAGCCCGCGGCTGGGAAGAGGGGCGCTGCATCGTCTTCGACGACAGTTTCGTGCACGAAGCCTGGAATCACAGCGAGCGGTTGCGCGCGGTGCTGATCTTCGATCTGTGGCATCCGCAGTTGGCCGAGATCGAACGCGCGTATCTGACCTCGCTGATCACCGCGCTCGGCGAGTTCAATCGGCGCCACGGCGCCGACGACGAAGCAAGCGCATAAGCGATGGTTTCGCCGTGAGCGAGTCCGGGCATGGACCGGACCCGCGAATTGAAAACGCACAGGGAGTGCGTTTTCCGACTGGCGCCTGGTAGCCTGCGGTTGCCGGACCGCAGGTCAACGTAACCAGCCCCGCCTGCGCACGCGCAACGCGAACCACAGCAAGAACACGGCGCCGGCCAACACCATCACCGGCATGATCAATCCGCCCGGACCGAACACCGCATAGGCCTTGGCGATGAGGAACGCGTGACCGAGCTGGACCAGTACGCCGATCAATGAAAGCGCAAGCATGGCCGGCGCCCAGCGACTGCGCAACAACAGCAGCAAACAGCCGGCTGCGCCTCCGAACACAGCACAAGCGAACGCGGCGACCGCCCAGCCGGGCATCGACAGTAATTGCGCGCGTTCGATTTCCGGCATGGCCTGCAATTCGGCCGGGGTGATCGTGACTTGGCCGACATAGGCGCTCACGCCCATCAGATTCCACGCCAGCATGATCAGACTGATCAGCCAGAACCACAATGGCGGTTTGTTGCTCGAACTCATGTCTGCTCCCCTGTAGCGGCTGTCGACGGCATTCTCCGGCCGGTCGATGCATGGCGCACACACGGCCGCGCGCGCGGCTCGCAATGATCGAAGCTCCCTCTCGTTGCGACGGAGCATGGCGCAGGGACTCGGCAGGGTCAAACCGCGCCGCAGCATCGGGGTCGCGAACCGCTCGTGGCGGCATGCGGACCGCGTGCCGGCGTAACGCACTGTGGGCGCGGCGGCGCCATCGGCCTCAATCGGCTGCAATCGGTTCGACGGGCTACCCGTTATCGGCTCCCGCCGGGACAATCGCGTCGGGACGGCCGCGCGAGAAGCATCACGCTGGCAGGCCGTTTCAGCAGCCAGCTAGGGCTGGCTGGGCGGAGGCGGCGCGAGATAGCGCGCATCGTCGAAACTGGCGCACCAGTGCGGGCGGTAGATCACGATCAGCGCCATCGCGCCGCCGCAGAAAAAACCTTCCGCGAACATCATCGGCGGTGTGGCGGCAAGGTAGGCCGCATAAGCGGAACCACCAAGACGCCAGTCGACGCCGGCCTTGAGCAGGTCACTGGCGGCGATCGCGATCGCGCCTCCAAGAAACGCGCGGACCCAGACGTAGAGCAACAGGTTCGCGGGCAACCAGCGTTCGGCCGCACGTCCAAACAACACCGTGACCATGACCGGCACCAGGCCGGTGACGAGGAAATCCGCCCCCCATCCGTACCACGCGCTGCCCATGGCCGCGGCGACCAGACTCGCCGCGGCCATGACCCACAACGCGAATCGCGGGCCGAACATCAGGGTCGCGACTGTCGCGCCGAGAAAATGCAGACGCACCCCGGCGAGCGCATCGGTGTTGAACCAGCGCAGGACGATCAACGCGCCGACGGCGTAGGCGAGCACCCGCCAGGCTTCTTCGTCGCCGCGCAGTTTGTGCCACGGCAATGCGCGTGCCGTCCAAGCCAGGACCGACATCGCGACGATCGACGCAAGCCACTGCCACGCGTCCACGATGCGGCCCTAGCGTTCCGGCCCGATCACCGTGCGGACTTCGAACAGTTCGGGGAAGAAGGTCAGGTTCAGGGCCTGCTTGAGAAAGTCAGCGCCGCTGGAACCGCCTGTGCCGCGTTTGAATCCGATCACCCGCATCACCGTGCGCAGATGCCTGAAGCGCCAGATCTGGAATTGGGTTTCCAGGTCGACCAGATCCTCGCAGAGCGCGTACTCGCGCCAATAGGCCGTGGTGTCTTCGTAGATGCGCTCGAACACCGGCACCAGTTCCGGGTCGCGCACGTGGGCGCGGGTCCAGTCGCGTTCGAGATAACGCTCGGGCACGGCATGCCCCCAACGGGCGAGATAGCGCAGGAATTCGTCATAGAGACTCGGCGCTTCGAGCACGGCGCGCAGGTCGGCCTCGGCCCGGGCGTCGTGCTGAAACACTTTCAGCATCGCCGCATTCTTATTGCCCATCAGGAACTCGATCTTGCGGTACTGCAAGGATTGGAACCCGGACGAAGGCCCGAGCACATGCCGGAATTCCATGTACTCGGACGGGGTCAGCGTCTCCAGTACGGCCCACATGGCGATCAGTTGCTCTTGGACCCGTTTGCAGCGGGCGGCGACCTTGCCGAACTGCCAGACGCGATCGTGACGGATATGCCCGACCGCGGCGCTCAATTCGTGGCCCAGCAGCTTGAGCCACAGCTCGGCCACCTGATGCTGGACGATGAACAGCATCTCATCGTGATGCGGCGGATCGGACAGCGGACTTTGGGCCGAAAGCAAGCGGTCCAATTGCAGGTATCCGCCGTAGGTCATCCGACCGCCGAGGTCGGTGTGGATGCCCGCTTCGAGCGGACGTTCGTTCTTTTCGATGCTCATCGAACCAGGGTACATCAGCCCGGCCTTCAGGCTGTCGAAAAAACCGCGGTCGAAAGACCACGCGTCGCCTCACCTGAGAGGATCTCGGCACCGGAAACGGTTCCGATCACCCCGATGTCCAACCGGCGGTCGGAGAACACGCACACAGTCTCACGCCAATCAGCGACAATGTGCGTCCCTCGACTGGAGCCGGGGCCATTCAGGATCAGGGGGATCTCTCATGCATCGTTTCATCAGCCGCTTCGTCGCGGCCGGTGCCCTGCTGTTCGCGACCGGTGTCCAGGCCCAGGTCGTCATCAGCCAGGTCTACGGCGGCGGCGGCAACAGTGGCGCCACATATCGCAGCGACTTCGTCGAACTGCACAACAACGGCACGACCACGGTCAATCTGAGCGGCTGGTCGGTGCAATACGCTTCGTCGACCGGCACGACCTGGTCGCGCACCAATCTCAGCGGCAGCATCGCACCGGGCGGCTATTACCTGATCAAGGAAGCCGACGGCGCCGGCGGCACGGTGGCGCTACCCACGCCGGACGCCACCGGCACCATCGCGATGAGTTCGACCACCGGCAAGATGGCGCTGGTCAGCAATCAGATCGCATTGACCGGCAGCTGCCCGCTGGGCGGCGCGGTGGTCGATTTCGTCGGCTTCGGCACGGGCGCCAACTGTTCGGAAACCGCGCCCACCGCCAGTCTCAGCAACACCACCGGCGCGCTGCGACGCGCCAATGGCTGCACCGACACCGATAACAACAACGCCGATTTCACCATCGCCGCGCCGACCCCGCGCAATACCGCTTCGCCGGTGCAGACCTGCGGGCCGACGCTGCCGATTCTGACCATCTCCGACGCCTCGGCGCCGGAAGGCGACGGCCCCGGCACCAGTTTCTCGGGCAATCTGATCGCCACTCTCAGCGCCCCTGCGGGTCCGGGTGGGGTGAGTTTCACCGCCACCGCCACCGCCGGCACCGCGACCGCGGGCTTCCCGGGCGATCCGAATGCTGACTTCATCCCACAGGACTGGGGCGGCGTGATTCCGGAAGGCCAGACTGCGATCGGCTTCGCGGTGCCCGTGATCGGCGACACCCAGGTCGAACCCGACGAAACCTTCATCGTCACGATCAGCAACGTCACCGGCGCGATCCTGGGCGATGGCGTCGGCATCGGCACCATCCTCAATGATGACGTCACCATCAGCTCGATCGCCGACATCCAGGGCGTCGGTCTGACCTCGCCAATGACCGGCGCGATCGTCACCACCGAAGGCATCGTCACCGCGCGCAAGTTCAACAACGGCTTCTTCCTGCAAAGCGCGAACGACGACGGCGATCCGGCCACCTCGGACGGCATCTTCGTCTTCACCTCCAGCGCGCCGCCGGCGTCCGCCGCGGTGGGCAACCTGGTGCGCGTCACCGGCACGGTCGCCGAGTTCACGCCCAGCACCAATCCAAATCAGCTCTCGATCACCGAGTTGGTGTCGGTCACTTCGATCCAAGTGGTCTCCAGCGGCAACGCCCTGCCCACCCCGATCGAACTGTCCGCCGCCGACTTCGCAGCCGGCTCCGCGCCGGCCAACGCCGAGAAATACGAGGGCATGCGCGTGCGCATCGGTTCAGCCCGCGTGGTTGAGGGCGCCGACGGCAACATCAGTGAATCCAGCGCCAACGCCACCACCACCGGCGTGTTCCAGGTCGTGCTCGACGGCACCGCGCGCCCGTTCCGCGAAACCGGTATCGACGTGCTGGATCAGTTCCCGATCCCGCCCGGCAAGAACCCGCCGCGCTTCGACCACAACGCCGAACGCCTGATGGTGCGCAGCCGCGGCCAGATCGGCGCCAGCGCGCTGGCGGTGGACGTCGACACGCAGGTCGCCGACATGACCGGCGTGATGGACTACTTCTCCGGCACCTGGGCGCTATTGCCCGACGTCGGTTCCGGCACGGTCAGCGGCGGCAAGACCGCCACTGCGGTCGCCGACGCGCGGTACGAGGACGTCACCATCGGCGCCTTCAACCTGCTGCGCTTCTTCGACGAAGTGAACAACAGCAACGGCGCGCCCACGCTCACCGCCGCCGCGCTGGACAAGCGCCTGACCAAGACCTCGCTGGCGATCTGCGATTACCTCAAGGCGCCGGACATCCTCGGCGTGGTGGAAGTGGAGAACCTGCGCGTGCTGGGTCTGCTGGCCGATCGCATCAACGCCACCTGCCCGCGCGCGCCGCAGTACATGGCGCATCTGGTGCAGGGCAACGACGTCGGCGGCATCAATGTCGGCTTCCTGGTCAGCAATCGCTTCGTCAACACCTTCGGAACGCACCGCGTTGAGGTGCTGGAAGTCACCCAGTACGGCAAGAACACCCTGCTCACCAACCCGAATGGCAGCACCAGCCTGCTGAACGACCGCCCGCCGCTGTTGCTGCGCGTGCTCGTGCATCAGGACAACGGCGCAAGCTATCCGGTCACCGTGATCGTCAACCATCTGCGCTCGCTGAACGGCGTGGACGACACCACGGCGGGCAGCAGCGGCTGGGCCACCGAGGGCGACCGTGTCCGCGCCAAGCGCGCGCAGCAGGCGGTGTTCCTGGCCGATTTGGTGCACCAGCGCCAGCAGGCCAATCCGGGTGAGCGCATCGTGTTG
>SSEV01000024.1 GCA_008015095.1 Lysobacteraceae bacterium
GGCCAGGCCTGGTTGTTCTGCTTGCTGTTGAACATGTACAGGTCGTTGAGGGTGAAGCCGTCGTGGGCGACGATGAAATTCACCGAATGCCACGGCTTGCGTCCGTCGTCGGCGTACAGGTCGGACGAACCGGCGACGCGGGTCGCCAGCGTGCCCATGGTCACCACTTCGAGGCCGAGCTTGTTCTGCTTCTTGCGCACGTCGTCGCGATAGATGCCGTTCCATTCGGCCCAGCCGGTCGGGAAGCCGCCGACCTGATAGGAGTTGCCGCCGATGGCCCACGGTTCGGCGATCAGGTCGAGCCCGCTGCCGCCCGCGGCCGGACGCGGCGGCAGTTCGTTGACGATCCGGTTCAAGGCGTTGCCGGCGTCCATCTTGTCGAAGTTGAAGCAGCCGTGCTGACAGGTGTTGCCGAGCACGGACGCCAGATCGAAGCGGAAACCGTCGACGCCGAGCTTGTCGCGCCAGTGCGCGAGGGAATCGACGATCATGTTCTGGGCGATGGTGTTGCGGGTGTTGTAGTTGCCGCCCACGCCGGTGTTGTCCCAGGAATATTGCAGATTCGCGGTCAGCGAGTAGTACGTCGGATTGTCCAAGCCGCGCCAGGACAGGATGTTGTAGACGGTGAGGCCGTCGCTGCCGCCCCAGGCGCCGCCTTCGCCGGTGTGGTTGTAGACCACGTCGATGTAGACCTTGATGCCGGCGTCATGGAAGGCCTTGACCATCGCCTTGAATTCGCGGGTCGGCCCGCCCGCGGTCTTGTCCGAGGAATAGCGGCGATCGGGCGCGAAGTAATTCAGGGTCATGTAACCCCAGTAGTTGTCGCCCGCGGCCGAATTCGGATTGATGTCGTTCTGATCGTTCTGCGTCTCCTGCACCGGCAGGAACTCCACCGCGGTGACGCCAAGCCCGGCGAGATAAGCCGCCTTGAGCGCCGCGCCGGCATAGGTGCCGCGCTGGGGCAGCGGCACCGAGGTATCGTTCATGGTCAGGCCGCGGACATGCACTTCGTAAACCACGTCGTCTTTCAACGCGCGCGTGGGCTTGGTGCCGAAGGACGTGGTGTCGTTGGCGAGCACGATGCCTTTCGGCGCGCAGGCGCCGCTGTCCTTGTTGCGATGGGTGGCGCCGGAGGCGTAGATCGTGCCGTCGGTGCAGGTCGCGGTGTTCGGATCCTGACTCATTTCGAGCGCGTAGGGGTCGAGCAGCAGCTTGTTCGGATTGAAGCGGTTGCCGGCGGCGTCGATGTCGGTGACGAAACCGGTGCCGCTGCCCTTGACCCAGGCCGCGTAATAAGGCCAGTTCGGGCCCCAGGCGCGATAGCCGTAATACACCGCGCCGGTGACGCCGTAGGTGTTGCGCAGGGTCGAGACCGAGGCGGTTTTCGACCAGACGTTGGTGGCCGTGTCCTTGGTCATCACATAGCGCACGACTTCCTGCGCGCCGGAGGCGGTCTTGTAGATCCACACTTCGATGCGGGTCGCGCGCGAGGAATACACGCGGAAGGTGATGTTGCTTGCGGTCGCGTCGTATTTCGCGCCGAGATTGTGGGTGTTGATCGCGGCCTGGGCGCGCGTGTTGGGCAACAGGCTCAGGGCGAACACGAGCACCAGCGCGCTCAGGGCCCTTCTCCATCCGTGCGACATCGGTGTCTCCTTCGGCATCAGTACGAAGCGCGTGAGCGCGGGGGATTTTTCGTGCGCTGCACTATCGCGCGATGTGCGAATGCACATTCGGTACGGGGTCGCACCTGTAATCGTATTCAAACCATTGCCCCCCGGAACCGGAGCCGGAACAGACGCCGGCACTGGCGGGGCGGGCCCGGCGGCGCCCGTCCCGGCATGCGGCCAGGCGATCCGGGGTGCGGCCACGCCCGCAGAGTGCGCTCTGCGCGCTTGAAACCGGGGCGAAGCTCCCCACAATGTGCGTCGACCGAATCAGGCCCGCCGCGACCGATGCCGATCTACGCCTTCGAATGCTCCGCCTGCTGCCATCAGTTCGACCGGCTGCAGAAACTCTCCGACCCCGACCCGACCGAGTGCCCGGCCTGCGGCGCGGCGCAGGTGCGCCGGCAACTGACCGCGCCGGCGTTCCGTCTCTCCGGCAGCGGTTGGTATGAAACTGACTTCAAGAAGGACGGCGACAAGAAACGAAATTTGAGCGACTCAGGCGATGCCGCCGGGCCGGAGGCGAAGGCCACGGCCGCATCGGAAGGCAAATCCGAAGCCAAATCCGAAGCGAAGCCCGACGCCACGTCGTCATCCAAGCCTGAAACCAAATCGGAACCCGCATCCGCAGCGAAACCAGCCGAAAAGCCCACCGCCGTGAAGAGCGCGGACACATGAGCATCCTCGGCGCCGCGCATGCGTGCGGGACGAAAGCGCATGCCGTGGTCCGCGCGAGTCTGTGCCTGTCATTGGTCTGCGCCATGTCGGCCTGCGCTTCCGCTCCCAGGCGCTCCGATCGCAATCCTTCCGACGCCCCTGCGCAGGTCGCTGCGCCGGATGCCTTCTTCGCCGCGATCCGCGCCCATTGCGGCAAGGCCTATGCCGGCATCGTGCGCGCGGATACGCCGCCGCCCGCGAACAGCCCGTTCGCCGATCGGCCCCTGGTGATGCATGTCCGTGAGTGTGGCGATGACGAGATCCGCATTCCCTTCCATGTCGGTGAAGATCGATCGCGGACGTGGGTGCTGACCCGCACCGCATCAGGCTTGCGACTCAAACACGATCATCGTCATCACGACGGCAGCCCGGATGCGGTCACGCAGTACGGAGGCGACGCCGCATCCACCGGCACGGCCGTGCGCCAGGAGTTCCCCGTCGATAGCGAATCGGTCGAGAACTTCCTGGCGAACGGGCTGAAGGCTTCGATCAGGAACACGTGGGCGATCGAGATCGAACGCGACCGGC
The DNA here is from genome assembly GCA_008015095.1 of Lysobacteraceae bacterium. GTDB lineage: Bacteria > Pseudomonadota > Gammaproteobacteria > Xanthomonadales > Xanthomonadaceae > Lysobacter_I. The sequence goes on from SSEV01000024.1 coordinate 2,913, forward strand.
GCTTCGTGTACGAGCTCTCGCGTCCCGACGGACGCTTGTTCCGCGTCGAATTCGATCTGGACCGTCCGGTCCCCGCGCCGCCCGCTCCGTGGGGCGGCGGCAGTTCCGCAGATTGAGCGCGCCCCGGCTCAGCGCGTGCCGAACCGGGCGCGGCAACCGTAGTTGACCCAAAGACCCGTGCGGTGGCTGTAGCCCCAGGAATAGCCCTCGGTGCAGCGTGATTGCGAGAGCGTCTCCTGCAGACGCGGCAGGCCGCGATTGCGGTCCCAGGCGCAGACCGTGTAACGACCGTTCTCGCTTGCGCAGGTCACGCTGTCATTGCTGTCCCAGCCGCCGCCGGTCATCGCCTGGAAGACGCCGCGGCAACCGCCGTTCACCCAGATCGCGCCATTACGCGTTCCCCAGGTCACTCCTTCGGTGCACGAGGCGCCGGAGAGCTGACGAACCAGCACTGCGCGGCCGTAGATGCCCGAGCCGCATTCGCGGTAGCGTCCATCGGTGCTTTCGCAACGGATCTCGGGCCCCTGACCGTTGCCGGAACGGGCCTGCACGAAGACGGCGCGGCAACCGCCCCACACCCGGACTTCGCCACGGCTGGAGGACCAGTTCTGGCCGGCGATACAGGGCGTGCTGGAGAGTTGATGCGAGAGATCGGATGCGCCGGGCCAGGGGGTGGCGCAAGTTCGTGTGCGGTTGTCGGCGCTTTCGCAGCGGATTTCGCGTCCCTGTGCGGGATCCGTCTGCGCTGCCGCGAAGGCGCCCCGGCAGCCGCCGGTCACCTGGACTTCGCCGTAGCTCGACCACCAGTTCTGGCCCTCGACGCAGGGCGTGCCCGAAAGCTGGCGCGCCAATCGCGATGGGCCTTGCCATGGTGTCTGGCAGGTGCGCGAGCGATTGTCGGCGCTCTCGCAGCGGATTTCGCCGCTATGCCCACCGTCCCAACCGATCGCGGCGAATTCGCCCCGGCATCCGCCGGTGACCTGGACTTCGCCATTGCTCGACCACCAGTTCCGGCCTTCGACGCAGGGCGTGCCGGAGAGCTGACGCGCCAGCCGCGACGCGCCCTGCCACGGGGTCTGGCAGGTGCGCGAGCGGTTGTCGGTGCTCTCGCAGCGGATATTGTTCTGGTCCTGGGGCTGGCCGCCCCATCCATTGCCGCCCAACGAATCGGCGATATCGCGGCGGATCCGGCTGAAAGTCCAATCGGAGAGTCGGATCTGGTCCAGATAGAAACGCATTTGTTCTTCGGGGATCCGTCGCCCGCCTGACTGGTCAGAATATTCCTGAGTGATCACCCGGCGCTGTTCGGTGGAGGTCAGCTCGGCCAGCCGTTCGGGCGCATAGGCTTTGCTTTGCACCGGTTGCGCCAAGACGGGCAGGACGGCGAGCCCGGCGACGGCGGTGCAGAGCGAGAGGGTCAGCGACCAGACAACCCATGCATGCGATCTCGTCGAACGTTTCATAGCGCGATCTCCCTATGCCTCCGAATGGTGTGCGATGGCGGCGCATCTGCGCCAGGCAGCGTGGCGTGTTGCGCATGATCCTCAGCGTACGCCAAAACGCGCGCGACAACCTTCGTCGACCCACAGGCCGGCGCGTTTGTCGTATCCCCACGACCGGCCTTCGACACAGGGCGATTTGGACAGGGTTTCGAGCAGGGCGGGTTTGCCGTGACGGGCGTCCCAGGCGCAGGTTGTGCGCCGCCCGCTTTCGCTGGCGCAGGTGGTGCTGTAGCGGCCGCTGCTTTCGCCGACGCGGAATTCCCCGCGGCAGCCTTTGTCGACCCAGATCGAGCCCCCCTGCAATCCCCAGCTGACCCCTTCGCGACAGGCGGTGCTGGAGAGTTGGCGGATCAGATCGGCGTTTCCGTACAGATTCTTGCCGCAGGTCTTGCGGCGGCCGTCTTCGCTCTCGCAGCGGATTTCGCTGCCGCCGTATTGCGGCCCGAATTCGGCGCGGCAACCGCCGTCGACCCAGACCTTGCCCGAACTGAAGCCCCAGGTCCGGCCCTGGACGCAGCGGCTGTCCGACAGCTGTTTGACCAGCCTGGTGTTGCCGGACCATGTCGTCTCGCAGGTTTCGCGCCGCCCTTCTTTGCTTTCGCAACGCACGCGATCCTTGTCGCCGAACAACTGCGCGTGCGCGGTCGGTATGGCGGAACACACAATCGCGGCCGTCGCGGCCAGCATCGCGGTATGCAGAATCGCGGTACGAAAGGTGAGCATGGGGAACCTCGCGAGGTGTACGGGATGAGCATCCTGGATGAGCGCCGTCGCGTCCTGGTTATAAGCCCTGACGTCATCGCGACGCCCGAGACCGACGAACGGGCGCGGCTACGGCTAAAATGACCGGCTGGCCGGGTTGCGGCCGACCTGATCGCGACCGGCCCGATCATACCCCGGAGTGTCCTGATGCGTACCCATTTCTGCGGCCTCGTCGACGAGGCCCTGATCGGCCAGACCGTGACTTTGTGCGGTTGGGCCGATGTCGCCCGTAATCTCGGCGGCCTGTGTTTCATCGATCTGCGCGACCACGAGGGCATCGTGCAGGTCGTGGCCGAACCTTCCGATGCGGCGGGCAATGCCGAAGTGGTCGCCGCCGCCGCGCAGGTGGGATACGAAGACTGTCTGCGCGTGACCGGCACGGTGCGTGCGCGGCATGCGATCAACGACAAGATCCGCACCGGACGCATCGAAATCGTGGCGATCAAGATCGAAACGCTGAACAAGGCCGAGCCGTTGCCGTTCCACGCGCACGAGAACCCGGGCGAGGACATCCGCCTGAGATACCGCTATCTGGACCTGCGCCGTCCCGAGATGCAGAAGATGATGCGCACCCGCATCCAACTGGTGCAGGCGCTGCGCCGCTGGCTGGATGCTCGCGGATTCCAGGATATCGAAACGCCCATTCTGACCAAGGCCACGCCGGAAGGCGCGCGCGATTTCCTCGTGCCGGCGCGGATGCATCCGGGCGAGTTCTACGCATTGCCGCAATCGCCGCAACTGTTCAAGCAGATCCTGATGATGGCTGGCTTCGACCGCTACTATCAGATCGCGCGCTGCTTCCGCGACGAGGCCCTGCGCGCCGACCGCCAGCTCGAATTCACCCAGCTCGACATGGAGTTCGCCTGGGTGCGGGAGCGCGACGTGCAGGACGCCACCGAGGCGATGATCCGCGAAGCGTTCAGAGAAGTGATGAACGTCGAGCTGGGCGGCTTCCCGCGCATGACCTATGCCGAGGCGATGCGCCGCTACGGGTCGGACAAGCCAGATTTGCGGATCGCGTTGGAATTCGCCGATATCGCCGGCTTGGTGAAAGCCTGCGAGTTCAAGGTCTTCGCCGACTGGGCCAATGCCGCCGACGGCCGGGTGATCGCTTTGCGCGCGCCGGGCGGCGCGCAGTTCTCGCGCAAACAGCTCGACGACTACGGCGCCTACGCCGCGAAGTTCGGCGCGAAAGGCCTGGCCTGGATGAAGATCGAGGATGCGGCCAAAGGGCGCGAGGGCGTCAACTCGCCGATCGCGAAATTTCTCGACGACGCCACGCTGGCGGCGATCGTGCAGGCCGCTGGCGCGACGACTGGCGACGCGATCTTCTTCGGCGCGGCGGCCTACAAGACCGCTAGCGACTTCATGGGGGCGTTGCGGCTGAAACTGGGCAAGGATCTGGAGCTGGTCGAAGCAGGCTGGAAGCCGCTGTGGGTCACCGACTTCCCGATGTTCGAATGGGACGAGGAGTCGCAGCGTTACATGGCCTTGCATCATCCGTTCACCGCGCCCGCCGTCGACGACGAGGCCGACCTGCGCGCTAACGCCGCGACTGCGGTGTCGCGCGGCTACGACATGGTGCTGAACGGCAACGAGATCGGCGGAGGCTCGATCCGTATCCATCGCTCGTCGATGCAGTCGGCGGTGTTCGATCTGCTCGGCATCGGACGCGAGGAAGCAGCGCTGAAGTTCGGCTTCCTGCTGGATGCGCTGCGCTTCGGCGCCCCGCCGCATGGCGGCATCGCGTTCGGCATCGATCGCATCGCGGCGCTGATGGCCGGCACGGAGTCGATCCGCGACGTCATCCCGTTCCCGAAGACCACCAC
>SSEV01000124.1 GCA_008015095.1 Lysobacteraceae bacterium
GATCTGCCCAGATCGCTTCGCTCGGACGCCTGCTGCGGCAGTCGCTGCCCGCGGCCGAGCACGCGCACGTGCGCGAGCAGTCGCTGCCCTGGCTGCGCGCGCGCAACCTGCTCGATCGCGATTGGCTGGTGCGTTCGCTCTCGATGTTCGCCGAGTCCCCGGATTTCGACAGTCCGTCGTTCGCGGGCACCGTCGGCGCCCGCATCGACGCGGTCGTGTCGAAGGCACGGCGGCGCTGGCGCGCGCTGCCGCCGGAGGCATCGGTGCTGGCCGCGGCGGGGGACGTGTCGACGTCGCTCCTGCTGATCCGGCCCGCGCCCGGTGCCCGTCCGCAGGTGCATCTGATCGCCAGCGCGCACGGTAACCGCGCGCTGGTGTTCGGCCGCAGCGTGGAGATCTCCGCTTTGCCCACGCGCCGCGCGCGCATCGTCGGCGGCCGCGTGCATGCGGAACTGGACCTCCGCCACGAAGACTGGCTGCGTGGCGCGGGCGTGCCGATGCCTCGCGGCGGCGGGCCGGCAGTCGTGCATTTCAAACGTTTCGGGTGAGCGAGGCCTTCATGGCAGGAGTGCGCGCATGAACGATTACGGACTGGCCCTCGACCGCCCGCTCGATGTCGCCGCCTCGCGCAAGCGCACCGCGGTCTATGCGGCCCTGTGCCTCCCGGCGCTGGCCGCGGCTGCCGCGCTGTTCGCGTTCGCGGGGTTCCGGCTCGCACCGTGGCCGATCGTCTGCGCGGCCGCGCTCTTCGGCGGTGCGGCGATGGTGTATCCGGTGCTGTCGGCGGTGGATTTCTTCCTGTCCCGGCGCGCTGTCCAGCCGGTCATCGCCCGGCGCGCTTTTGCCGACGGCATTCCCGACGATTGCCGCACGCTGGTCGCCATCCCCACGCTGTTGCATTCCGTCGCGTACGTCGACAAGCTCGCCGCGCATCTCGAACGCTGCGCGTTGGACAACCCTTCGCGCAACGTCTTCTACGGCCTGATCACCGATTTCACCGATGCCGACGGCGAAACCCTCGAGGACGATGCGCCGTTGCTGGAGGCGTTGCGGACGCAGATCGATGCGCTCAACCGCAGGCATCCGAACCTCTGCGCCGGTTTCGTCGCGCTGCATCGCCGGCGCAGTTGGAGCGAAGACCAGCAGCGCTGGATGGGGGCCGGGCGCAAGCGACTGAAGCTGGAGCAGTTGAATCGTTTCCTGCTGAGCGCGGACGATGCGGACTTCCCGCTCCGGTGCGGGCCCGTGGCGCGCCTGCGCGCGATCCGCTATGTGATCTGTCTCGACTCCGACACCCGGCTGCCGGCGGGACAGGCGCAGGCGATGATCGGCGCGATCGCGCATCCGGCCAATGCACCTGTGCTGTGCGCGCGATCGAAGACCCTGCTGGCGGGCCACGCGATGCTGCAACCGAGAATCTGCGCGGCGCCGTGGTCCGGCCCGCCGTCGTGGATCGGCCGGATGAATTCAACACTGCTGGGCCGTTACGACGGTGCGGTCCGCGTCGACGATCTGTTCTTCCTCTACTACCGTGAGGCCTGTTTCTTCGGCAAGGGCATCTACGACGTCGCCGCGGTGCATGCGCTGACCGAGGGCCGGATCGTCGGCGAGGATGTGCTAAGCCACGACGTGATCGAAGGCGCACTTGCGGGTTGCGGTGCGGTGCCGTTCGCGCATCTGGAAGAACCGGCGGAGCCGGGCGTGCTGTCGGAGATGCGGCGCCGTCATCGTTGGATCCGCGGTGATTGGCAGAATCTGGTGTGGATGCTGCGCGATGACGGAACGCGTATCCCGACGCTGGCCGGGCGGCTCAAGGTGCTGGACAACGTGCGCCGTTCACTGATGCCGCCCACCGCGTTCGCCGCGGCTGTGTGGCTGGCGTTCTGCGCCGACGCGCCGTTCCTGGGCTTCGCCGCCTTGGCCGCGGTTTTTCTGCTGCCCGCGGCGTTGATCGATTATGCCGGCTGCCGTTCGATCCGCGGCATTCGCCGGATCATGGCCCATCTCGCCGATTCGCCGGGCGCGGCGCGGCGCAGGCGGTTGCTGTTGCTGCTGCTGTTGCTGCCGAGCGAAGCCCTGGTCAATCTCGACGCCGCCCTGCGCGGGCTCTATCGGATCGGCGTGAGCCGGCGGCGCAGGTTGGATTGGAATGCGAGCGATCAGCCCTTGTCCGCAGCCCCGGGATGGGCCGCGCACTATCGTGCGCTGCGTGCCGGCCCGATCGCCGGCGTCGCGCTGGTCGCGGGTCAGTCGCTCGCGCACGCCTGGTTGGGCTGGAGCGTGCATCTGACGTTCGCCGGCGTGATCGGTTTGCTGTGGATCATCGGCCCGGGGGTCGCGTTCGCGCTCAGCCGTCCGGGCAAACCGCCGACCGGTCCGAGCCAATCGTTGTCCACGGAGCCATCCTCATGAAATCGACGATCCGTTTTCGCGACATCGTATTATCGCGATGGGTATTGGCATTTGGGCTGACGGCAGCGATGACTCCGGGGATCGCGAACACGCAGGCAGACGTGTCCATGCCCGAGTTGCGCCTGCAATTGCTGCGCATGCAGGAAGAAGACCAGAAAGCACGGACCGAACCGGTTGGCGAGGATCTCGACGCGGTCGATGCCCGACACCTGCAAGTCCTGAAGGACATCATCGCCCGACACGGCTGGCCGACGTTCTCGATGGTGGGTCACGACGGCGCGTTCGCCGCATGGTTGATCGCGCAGCATGCCGATGCCGACCCGGATTTCCAGTTGCGGGTGCTCGCGATGATCGAAGCGCTGGTGAAGACCGGCGAAGCCGCGCCGCAGGCGGCCGCGTATCTGTACGACCGCACCCACCGGCCTCAGCGTTACGGAACCCAAGGATCCTGCGATGCCGATGGCCGCTGGCAGGCGCGCGAGATCGAAGACCCGGTGCATCTGAACGAACGTCGCCACAGCGTGGGGCTCGGGCCGTTCGAGGAATACGGCCGCGAGGCGACGGACGCCGCGTGTCCGAAATAAGCGCGGCGTCATTCAACGCGTCGCGTTCAGCGGGCCGGCATTCAACGAGCCGGCATTCAACGAGCCGGCATTCAACGAGCCGGCATTCAACGAGCCGGCATTCAACCGGTCGACATTCGACGCCCCGACTCAATCGGGGTCGTCCAGCGTTTCCTGCGCGGGACTGCGGAAGATCCGCACCGGTTCGGCGGTGTCGAGCATCGGGTGCGCATCCGGGCCCGTGGCGAGTTCGGCGGTCATGCGCTCGGCGTCCAGCACACCTTCCCAGCGCGCCACGACCAGGGTCGCGACGCCATTGCCGATCAGATTGGTGATGGCGCGCGCCTCGCTCATGAACCGGTCGATGCCGAGAATCAGCGCCAGACCCGCCACCGGTACCGAGGGCACCACCGCCAGCGTTGCGGCCAGAGTGATGAAACCCGCGCCGGTCACGCCGGAGGCGCCTTTCGAGGTCAGCATCGCCACGCCCAGCAGTGTGAGTTGCTGGCCCAGGCTCAGATCGATGTCCATCGCCTGGGCGATGAACAGCGCGGCCATGGTCAGATAGATGTTGGTGCCGTCGAGATTGAACGAGTAACCGCTGGGCACCACCAGACCGACCACCGATTTCGGGCAGCCCAATCGTTCCAGTTTCTGCATCAGCGGCACCAGCGCCGATTCCGACGAGGACGTGCCCAACACCAGCAGCAGTTCGTCGCGGATATAGCGCAGGAAGCGCAGGATCGAAAACCCGCACAGACGCGCGATTGTGCCGAGCACCAGCAGCACGAAGATCGCGCAGGTCGCGTAGAAGCCGCCCATCAACCTGAGCAGCGGGCCGAGGCTGTCGAGACCGTATTTGCCGATGGTGAAGGCCATCGCGCCGCCGGCGCCGATCGGCGCCAGATACATGATCATCGCCATCATCCGGAAGAACACCTGCGACAGATCGTCGAGCAGCGCGTTGATCGCGCGACCGCGCTCGCCCAGTCCGCCCAGTGCGAATCCGAACAGGCAGGCCAGCAGCAGCACTTGCAGCAGCCCGCCGTCGGCGGTGAAGGCATCGACGAAGGTCTTGGGGATGATGCCCAGTACGTAGTCGACGATGGTCTGCTGCTGCGCTTTCTCCGCGTATTGCGCCACCGCGTTTGCGTCGAGCGACGCCGGGTCGACACCGAAGCCTTGTCCCGGGCGCCAGAGATTGACCACCAGCAGGCCGATCGCGAGGGCGAAGGTGGAGACCACCTCGAAATAGAGAATGGCCTTGAACCCGACCCGGCCGACCTTGCGCACGTCGGCGGTGGCGGAGATGCCGGCGACCACGGTGAGAAAGATGATCGGCGCGATCAGCATTTTCACCAGTGCGATGAAGCCGTCGCCCAGCGGCTTGAGCGCGACCGCGGTCTGCGGCGCGAAATGGCCGAGCAGACCGCCGGCGAGGATCGCGGCCAGCACCCAGAGGTAGAGACGGGAAGCGCGTATCGGCGGCGCGGTCATCGGTGTTCCTTCGGTGTTTGTTCGGTGTTTCCTCGGCGGTTCAGACGCCCAGGCCCAGCACCAGATCGTCCGCTTCCACCCGGTCGAGGCGGATCTTGTTGGCGAACAGCGAGAACGCGAGCATGCCGGCGAGACCGTTCGCGCGCTGCATCCACGGCGGCAGATAACGCGGTTGCGCGATCACGCCGGCGTCGAACATCGGTTGCAGCGAGAACACGTCCTCCAGCGCCATCTTGCCGGCGAACAACTGGCGCGCGACGGTAAGCTTGCGGTGGCGCAGGCACCAGCGGAAGAACGTGTGCACGCTCAGCAGGCCATGCAGATAAACGGTGTCCTTGGTGAAGGCCGCGCCGCCGCCGAGCGGCGCGCCGCGGAACACGCGCTGGGTCGAGGCGAAACTGTCCTCGGGGGTCTGCCCGGCGTCGAGGAAGAAGCGGAACACCTGGACGAAATCGGCGCCGTTGATCGCCATGTCGATCGCGGCGATGCGCAGGCTGATGCGCTTCATGCGCTCGATGTCCATCGAGCCGGAGATCAGCTCGGCGAAGGTCGCCAGGCCTTCCTGCGTCGCGGTGGTGCGCGGCGCGCTGCGCGCCATCGATTGCAGGTGCGGCTGCTCGCGGCCGTTGATGCCGGTGAGGGTGTGGACGAAGGCCTCGTGCACCAGCAGTTGCAGACGGTCGTATTCGCTGAAGCCGGTGTTGGTGCGCAGGCGGATACGGGTGGGGCTGGCGGCGGCCTTGGAGATCAGCGCGGGATCGAGTTCGACCCGGATCCTGTGCGCGGTGAAAAACGCGTCGATCTCGGCCTGCAATTCGTCGCGGATGGTTTCGGCCGCGATCACCGCATCGGGCTCGATCTCGCGCAGTTCCTGGTCCATGTCGTCGGCCAGATGCACGAAATGCCGCGCGGCATCGAGATTGGTCGGACCGTCGCCCGGCAGCATTTCGACCGGACGGCCGTACAACCGCGTCGAATACGCGGTGATGCGGTGACTGCCGACGGCGTCGAGCAGGCGAGTGGCGATGCGCCAGCTTTCGGCGGTGCGGATCAGGTATTGGCCGAGCGGATGATCGGCGTCGGCGTTCGCGGAGACCGCTTCGAGTTCGGCGCGCACCTCGGCGTAGTCGCCGCGCGGGTATTCGATTTTGGGCAGGTGGATGCGGCCGATCTTCCATGCCGCCAGGAAGGTCTCCTGCGCGCTGGCCGGCCAGCTCACCGCATCAAGCAGGCGGATGCCGCGCACCGCCGCGACCATGCGCGCATCCAGCGCGGCGTGATGGGCGATGGCGTCGGCAGCGGTCATAACGCGGCGATCACGATCCTGATGCTGCGCAATTGCGCATCGCCGCGGAATCAATGCTTGCCATATTTTTCGTCCAGCCGCTTGTTCAAAGCTTTGTTCTGTACGCGCGCATCGGCTTTCTGCGCCAGACGCGTGGCGAGCTGGTTGGCGGCGCCGGCTACTTCGTCGCGCAACTTGAGGTAGTTGGCGACCCGCCCGGCATCGAGCGCGTTCGCCTCGACCGCTGCACGCACTGCGCAACCGGGCTCGCGCGCATGCCGACAGTCGCGGAATTTGCATTCGGCGGCCAAGGCTTCGATATCCGCGAAACCGCCTTCGGCCAGATCTTCCTCGCCGGTGGGTTTGAGTTCGCGCATGCCCGGCGTGTCGATCAGACAAGCGCCCGACGGCAGCGGGATCAGGCTGCGCGCGGTCGTGGTGTGGCGGCCGCGCGCGTCGCTTTCGCGCACCGCGCCGGTCTTCAGGCGCTCCTCGCCGAGCAGCGTATTGGTCAAGGTGGATTTGCCGGCGCCCGAGGAACCTACCAGCACCGCCGTGCGTCCGGGCCGTAGCCAGCGATCAAGCGCGGCGACATCGGTGAGCGCCTTCGCGTTTACCGCGACCACGGCGATGCCCTGTGCGGCCAGCCCCGCCAGCGCCGCCAGCGCAGCGGTTGCATCGCAGCCGTCCTTGTCGGCCTTAGTCAAGACCACCACCGCTTCCGGCGCGTCTTCACCGCCGACGCCACGGATCAGCAGCAGGTAACGTTCGATCCGGCGCGGATTGAAATCGGCGTCGAGACCGCACACCACGAAGACGGTGTCGATGTTCGCGGCGATGAGTTGCTGCTGGTAATGCTCGCCCGCCGCAGCGCGTTTGATCGTGGTGCGGCGCGGCAATATCCCGACAATCCGCGAGCGGCCGCCGCTACCGGCTTCAATCAGAACCCAGTCGCCCACCGCAGCGCGGTCCTGCGCCGGGAAACGTCGGCGCAGCCAGTCCGGCGGAGACTCCGCAGTCAAGGTCTGCGATGGCCCGGTCGCGACCAGATAACCGGAACGGTGCTGTTCGATGACTCTGGCCGGCCGAGCGCTGGGATGCCCCGCTAGCGCCGTCGCCCAGCGCTCTTCGGCCGGGCCGGAGAACGGCCAGCCGATCGCGCGCAATGCGTCGAGTTCGAGATTCAAACCAAGCGGCGGCGGATGGGCATCCGCTGATTCTAGGGCCTGGCGGCGCAATCGCGCGAGACGCCGGGCCGTGGCCGGGTCATGCAGGGAGGATCTGCGCTGCGTGCGGCGCGCATGGCCGGCTTGCGGCGGCGCAATCGCGCCGGAGCGACGTCGTGCGGAATCTCCCCGTCAAACCGAAAGCCCGTGAGAAATCGGTTTCGTGATCTCGCATGGGCCGGCTGGGTTCGATAAAAACAAGCTTCGTTCAGTTTTCGCGAGTGTCTGAAATTGAATTCGGCAGGAGCAGAAAACCAGGATTTCAGCTAGGCTTGCGCCCTCTTTTCGTCGCTTGCCGCAATGTCCTCTCCCAGTCTCAGAACCCGCGAACGCCTGACCGAAGTCCGTTATGAAATCCGCGGAGAGTTGGCGCGACGCGCCCGTGAACTCGAGGGGCAGGGGCGGCAGCTGATCAAGCTGAATATCGGTAACCCCGGCGCTTTCGGCTTCCGCGCGCCGGAGCATCTGCAACGCGCCATCGCCGATCATATCGCCGACACCGACCCCTACACCCACCAGCAGGGGTTGCCGGCGGCGCGCGAGGCCATCGCCGCCTTTCATAGAGCGCGCGGCACGCCCAAGGCCACGCCCGAACGCGTGTTCGTGGGCAATGGCGTGAGCGAACTGATCGACCTGAGTCTGCGCGCCCTACTCAATCCCGGCGACGAAGTGCTGCTGCCTTCGCCGGACTATCCGTTGTGGTCGGCGGCGACCATCCTCAACGATGGCCGTCCGGTGTACTACCGCTGCCGCCCCGACCAGGGGTTCCTGCCCGATCCCGAAGAGATCGCGCAACTGGTGTCCTCGCGCACCCGCGCGATCGTGCTGATCAATCCCAACAACCCGACCGGCGCGGCCTATCCGCGCGAGATTCTCGAACGCATCGTCGCCATCGCCGCCAAGCATCATCTGCTGCTGATGGCGGACGAGATCTACGACCACATCCTCTACGACGACGCGCATGGTTTCAAAAGCGTGTTCCAGCCGCTGGCGCCGCTGGCCGGCGATCTGCCCTGTCTGTCGTTCGGCGGCCTGTCGAAAGTGCACCGCGCCTGCGGTTGGCGCGTGGGGTGGGCGGTGCTCAGCGGCGATCCGTTGCGTAGCGGCGAATTCCATCATGCGATGGATCTGCTCGGCGCTTTGCGTTTGTGCGCCAATGTGCCCGGGCAGTTCGCGATCGATGCCGCCTTGAACGGCGGCGACACCATCGGCGCGCTGACAGCGCCCGGCGGCAGGTTGTACGAGACCCGTCGCGCATTGATCGAATGTTGCGAGGCCAGCGAGCACTTGACGCTGGTCGCGCCGGCCGGCGCGCTGTACGGTTTCCCGGCGGTGGTCGGCGAGGCGGCGCGCGGCTTCGACGATCACGCCTTCGCGCTGGAGATGCTGGAGACCGAAGACGTGCTGATCGTGCCCGGTTCCAGCTTCAACGTGCCCGAGCGCAATCATTTCCGGGTGGCGCTGCTGCCGGAAGCGCCTGTGCTGCGCGAGGTGTTCGCGCGGGTCGAGCGTGTGCTGCAGCGTCGCGCCGACAGCGCCGGACGCCAGCGTGCGGCGGTGGCGTAGGCGGGCCGTGGCCGGGCTGCTCGGCGGCGCGACGCTGCTGGCTTTCGCCGCGACGGCGGCGGCGGAGGATCGAGATATTCCCGCACGCTATCTCGCCCTTGGCGACAGCTACACCATCGGTGAAGGCGTCGCGCCTGAAGGCCGCTGGCCGATGCGTCTGGCGCGTGATCTGCGTGCGCAGGGCGTCATGCTCGGAGACCCGCGGATCATCGCGGTTACCGGTTGGACCACCGACGAGTTGTCCGCCGCGATCGATGCCGCCGAGCCTTTGGGCGAATACGCGCTGGTCAGTCTGCTGATCGGGGTGAACAACCAGTATCGCGGCCGGCCTTTGGACGAATACGCACGCGAATTCGAAGCGCTGCTGCGGCGCGCGATCGGGTTCGCCGGCGGGCGCGCCGGCCGTGTGCTGGTGTTGAGCATTCCCGACTGGAGCGTCACGCCGTTCGCGCTGACATCCGGCCGCGACTTGGACGCCGTCGCCGCCGATCTCGATGCTTTCAACGCCGCCGCGCGCACGATCTGCGCGCGGCATGATGTCGCTTTCGTCGATGTGACGGCGGTCAGCCGCGCGCATGGCGGCGAAGCGGCGATGCTGGCCGAGGACGGCCTGCACCCATCCGCGGCGATGTATGCGGAATGGGCCGCGCTGGCCTTGCCGGCGGCGCGGCAGTTGCTCGCGGATTGACCGCCCAGGCGGCGCGCCCGACGCGACCGTTCGACCGCGCCGCGGCACGCGCGATCGCGCACGCCTTCGCGCCACCGCGGCCTTTTGGCAACCGATGGGACTACCACTACGCGCGGATCAAGTTGTCCACCGATCCGCTCTATCCGGGGGTGTTGGCCGCGCTGCGCGGCGCGCGGGCGCCGTTGCTCGATCTCGGCTGCGGCCTCGGCCTGCTCGCGCATGCATTGCGCGGTGACGATCAGCGCATGGCCTATCTCGGCGTCGACAACGATGCGGGCAAGATCGTGCGCGCGCGCCGCGCAGCGGACAATGCAGCGCTGACCGATCTCGCCTTCGAGACGGTCGACTTGGCCGCCGGGCTACCCGCGCATCGCGGCAGCGTCGCCATTCTCGACGTGTTGCAATTCGTCGCTCCCCAAGCACAGGACGATATTCTCGACGGCGCGATCGCGATGCTCGAACCCGGCGCGCGGTTGGTCATCCGCACGTGCTTCGACGACGGCGGCAAACGCGCGCGAATCACCCGGCATATGGATGCGCTCTCGCGCTGGCTCGGGTGGATGAACGCCGGTCCGAAACGTTATCCCGATCCCGATGCGTTGCGCGCCAGGTTTGAGGCCGCGGAATTGCGTTGCGCATTCGCCCCGCTCTACGGCAGTACGCCCTTCAACAACTGGCTTGTGGTGGCGGAGCGATAAGCGCCGCAGCAAGTTGTAAGCGGTCTGCCTCGACGCCCTGGCGAGGCCTGCGCGGTCGCGTCAGTAAGCTTCCGGCAGAATCGCGCGGTAGCCGGTTTCGTCGAGCGTTTGCAGCAGGCGGCGCAGAATCTCGACGTGATGCCTGTGCGACGCGCCTTCGTGCAGCAACACGATCGCCCCGGGCGCGAGCCCGCGTTGGATTCTCGCGAGCATCGCTTGAGGATCGCCTTTGACGCCATCGTAGCCGCGGGCGCTCCAGGCCACGCGCGTCAGTCCGTGCCCATGCAGCGCCGGAGTCACGAAGGGATTGCTGAAGCCGACCACGGCGCGGAACCAGCGCGGCGGATCGGCGCCCTCATCGCGCGCGATCTCGTCGAGCACGCGTTGCGCTTCGGCGATTTCGCGGCGTATCCGCGCGGGGCCCAGGGCCCAAAACCAGACTGCCGGATGGTTCGTCGTGTGATTTCCGATGCCGTGGCCGCGGCGCAGGATCTCGCGGACCAGTTCGGGGCGCTGCGCCGCGCGCGCGCCGATCAGGAAGAATGTCGCTTTCGCGTCATGCGCGTCGAGCGCATCGAGGAGCGCGCGCGTATCGTCGGAAGGACCGTCGTCGATGGTCAGCCACACTTGCTTCTCGCGGATGGGCAGACGCGTGAGCACCGGTCCGAACAGCCGCGATTGCGGCCGGAATGTCCCCCAGGCGAAGAACAGATGGCTGAGGAACATCGACGATAACCCGACTCGCCAGCCGAACCACCACCACAATGCGACGACCAGCATCTGCGATAGCAACAGAGCCCATGCCCAGGCGTGCGGGAATCTCGGAACCCGGTGGAGACTGGTGGAAGAGGCCTGCATGCGGGCATGATGCCATGCTCATGCAAACGAGTTGGACCAAAGAATGGCTTTCCGCAATCTCTCTCCTGCCGATGCCGACGCCCGCGCGCGTGACGGCAGTCTCCATCTGATCGATGTCCGCCCGTCCGAAGAGCGATCGATCGCTTCGGCGCCGGTGACGTATCAGGGATTCGAAGACGGCGGTCTCGAACGCCTGCTCGCGCTGCCGAAGGACACGCCGCTGGCCTTCCTTTGCCACCGCGGCGGACGTAGCGCACAGGCGGCGATGTATTTCGCGCAGCAAGGGTTCAGCGAGCTTTACAACGTTGTCGGCGGAATCGACGCTTGGAGTTTGCAGGTCGACCCGACAATCCCGAGGTATTGACGCGCAGCCCCCACATTGCGCGGATGGGCTTCCGTCGGTATCGCGCTCCGGGGTTCGGTTCTGGCTGCGCTGGATGTCGGCGGCCTGCCGTGGCGGCTGATCGCGGTGTGGCAGGATCATTCGCGCTGGCGGAGTTCCGATTCGCCGGGGCTGCCGAAACACGAATGAGCGGCAGCCGCATTTTTGGGAGAGCGTGACCTTGGGAGAGCGTGACTTTGGGAGAGCGTGACTTTGGGAGAGCACGATTGAAACACCGGATCTTCGTATGCGCATGCCTGCTGCTGTGCGTCGATGCTCCGCACGCGGCGCCGGACCTCGAAGCGTCGGATGCGTATCGCGACAATGCGCAACGGCTGTCGATGCTGGTTGCCGATGCCGAAGCCGCGAATGATCCGCAGCGGTTGAGGACGCCGGAAGCGAAAACGCTGATCGCGGCGCTTTCGGATCACGAACGCATCCTGGCCGGCGAGCCGGATCCCGATAGCGCGCTGGAGACGGCGCTTGGCATCTGCGACCTCTCGAACTGGGCGGTGATGTCGCTGGTTCTGTTCGATCTGAAAGAAGGCGTCGAGCCTTCGGGCGATCAGCGGCGCATGATTGAGGACGTGGCGCGGGTGATGTCCCGCAACCTCCTGTTCTTCCAGGACGAGCTCAAGCAGCTCCAGCCATTCCTGTTCCGCTGTCAGGCGAGGATGATTCCGTCGATGCAGCGCTTCATCGCGGCGTTGCCGCGCGAAGAACTGACCGAGGTGCGGCGTGGCGGAATCGTCAAGATGCGTCGCGGCATCGCGATGGCCTATCAAAGCGCAACGGTGGGCGTTTTCGACGGGGGTATCCGCGAGGACTACCGGCTCGCGATCCTGTCCACGCTCGCGGAAACGGCCGAGACCTTCGCCACCGTGATGCCCCCCGGCGAGCGCAAGGCGATTGCGCGCTCCGCGCGCGCGACCGCGGCGCGTGTCGACAAGCGCTACGAAAAGGATTTGCAGAAAATCGCCAGTGCGTTCGACCGCGAAGTCTGCGAGACGCTCTGTGCGATCGAATGAGCGTTGAATCGAGGCAAGTCGCGAACGCGCCCGATTTCGCGCCGCGCGGGGCTCAGCCGTCGATAAAAAAGACGAACGCAAATACGGCCGCCAACGGCAGCAGCAGGTAGGCGAGGAACACCATGTCGCTGATGATAGAGCGCTCCAGCTTCATGGTCGAAAGAGCGGGTTGCTTCCACAGTCGCCAATACGATATGCCGGTGACCGCGGTCATCAGTCCGTCGTGCATCAACCCCAGGCTCGCTGCGAACGCCAGCATTTCGAGCAATCCCACCGGAGGTTCGATCCACCACAGAATCGATACGAACACCGGTGCGCAGATACCGGCTTGCAGCAGGCCCCGTCGGCGAGCGTTCATGTCCGTTTCGTTTATCCCGGCAACGCCAGATCATCCAGCATCGCGCGCAGGAAGCGCGCGGCTTCGCCGCCGGTGCAGGCGCGGTGGTCGAAGGTCAGCGACAGCGGGATGACCTTGTGCGATTCGAAGCCGCCGATCACCGGAGTGATCTGGTGGCGGGCGCGGCCGGCGGCGACGATCGCCACGCAGGGCGGCACCACCACCGGCGTGGCGTAGCGGCCGGCGAACATGCCGAAGTTCGACAGCGAGATGGTGTAGCCGGACAACTCGCTGGCCGGGATGCTGCGATCCCCGACC
>SSEV01000016.1 GCA_008015095.1 Lysobacteraceae bacterium
GCCGTAGTCCTCGACCTTGCCTTGTTCGTCTGGCCAGTTGTAGGTCAACTCGATCTCGGCCTCGGGGCTGTCGGGCGCAGCCAGAAACACCAAGCTGAAGCGGCCTTGCGGCACTTCCTTGCGCCGTACTTCGCGCAGACCGAGGCCATCGCAATAGAAACGCAACGACGCATCCAGATCGCGGACGCGGACCATGGTATGGAGATATTTCATGCAGATTTGTCCTTGCGACGGTGGAAATTCAGACATTACGCTCGGAACAGCGGCCCTCCCGCACGCGGTCGCCATGACTCATGGCCGCGCAACATCGCACCACGCTCACGTGTCATGTCCCATCAAGGAACAGATCCGGCAACGGCTTCTTCGATGGATCGACCGCATAGGCATCGAAGTCGATCACGCCTGCGGCCGTCAACACGTCGTCGTCGATCAGGAAGCGGCCATGGAACCCCGCAGCCTCGCGCACCAGTACTGCATGCGCGGCATCGGCCATGATTTCGGGCTTGCGGCAATGGCCGGGCTCCACCCCAGGGATCATGTTGATCGCGTCGGTCGCGATGACGGTTCGCGGCCAGAGCGCATTCACCGCCACCCCCTGCGGACCGAATTCAGCGGCCAATCCCAGGGTGATAAAGCTCATGCCCATCTTGGCCAGGGTATAACCGGTATGCGGCCCCCACCACTTCGAATCCAGGTTCGGGGGCGGAGCCAAGGTAAGGATGTGCGGATTGGGCGATTGCAGCAGATGCGGCAAACAGGCTTGGGCGCAGAGGAAACTGCCGCGCGCGTTGACCTGTTGCATCAGGTCGAAGCGTTTCATCGGCGTGTCCAGCGTCCCGCGCAGCCAGATCGCGCTGGCGTTATTGATCAGGATGTCGATTCCGCCGAAAGCGTCGACGGTCGCGGCGACCGCAGCGCGGACGTCGTCTTCCTCGCGCACGTCGCATTTCAGGGCCAAGGCATGCCCGCCTGCCGCTTCCACGGCTTCGGCTGCACTGTGGATGGTGCCGGGCAGTTTGGGATTGGGAACGGCGGACTTGGCTGCGATCGCGACATTGGCGCCGTCGCGCGCGGCGCGCAGGGCGATTGCGAGGCCGATGCCACGCGAAGCGCCGGTGATGAAAAGGGTTTTTCCAGCAAGCGTGTTCACGTATGCCTCCATTGGCATCAATTGGGCGCCGCAAGCGGTGCGGCATGGTCGGATGCGGCGGAGGCCGAAATGACTCGCCTTCTGTCAGGGCTGACCATCCGCGGCTGCGGAAGGGTGCGCCCAGAGGCGAGGTCAGAATTTTGGGCCGCGGCCTTCATTGTCTTCCCACTTCAATAGCGTCCGGGTGATGAAACGATAGAGCGGCTTGCCGGTCAGGAACCACGCATGGCGCAACCATGACGGATGATTCAACAGACGCCGTTCGATCGGAGTGAGCGCTTCCGGACAGTAAGTGCGCTTGTGCTTGAGCAGATGGCGCAGGTCTTCGCGGGCAAGCAGGCGCATCCAGGGGGCACGCGCGCGTCCGCAGACGGCCAGCTGGAAATCGATGATCGCCGGCGTGCCATCGGCGAGCACCAGCCAGTTCGCTTCCTTGGCAAGATCGTTATGCGTCAATCCACGGCGATGCAGGGCTTGCAGCCGGCGCCTAGCGATCCGGAAGTACGCCAGATCGCCGCGGGGCGGGCGCTGGAACATCACCGCGCCGTCGAGATAGCTACGATCAAGGCAACGCCCGTCCCAATTCAACAATTGCGGTACGGCATCCGAGCCGGCTACGCGGCACAGGCCGCGCGCTTCGCGTCGCGCCAGCCACAATGCCGGGAGGCGTCGCCATACCGGCAACCCTCTGAGATCACGGCGCACGAACAGCCGCTCGTGGTCACGCATGAGCATGACGCGGCCGAAAGCGTCGGCCTTCAGAGATTTCAACTCGACCGGCGCAAAGGTATCGGAGACAGGCTCTGGACTGGTCATACGGATGATTCAATCGCGACGCATCAGTGTAGGACCGATCGTGCCGATCCGAATGTTTCGCGCCGCACAGATCGGGGACGAGGGCGGCAAAGACAAAAGCCCCCCGAGGACCGACTCCGGTCATCGGTGCATTCATTGAAGCTCTGCGCGGCGATTGCTTCGGATCGACCGCGTCAGATGACAGCGACAGATTGATCGAGCCAGATTGACCGGGCCCCATCGAATGCCTCCGGAGCGGTGCTCACAGTCAGGCGGACCGACAGGGCGAGGCCACGCGCCCCCGCGAGCCGTGCCTGCCATAATCCGCCGATGAGCAGCACATGGCTGGACAGTATCGTGACCTGGATCGGCGCCCACCCTGTGGCGGCCGGCGGTCTGATCTTCCTGATCGCGTTCTGCGATGCGCTGGCGGTCGTCGGCATCGTGGTCCCCGCGCTGCCGCTGTTGTTCGCCGTAGGCACCTTGATCGGCCTGGGCCATCTGGACGGCGCTTATGCGCTCACATGCGCCGCGTTGGGCGCATTCGGCGGCGACGCATTGAGCTATTGGCTGGGATATCGCTGGGGTCCGGCGATGCGTCAGCACTGGCTGTTCCGCCGTTACCCGCAATTGATCGATCGCGGCGAGAATCTGTTTCGTCGGCACGGCAGCAAAGGCATCGTCATCGCCCGTTTCGTGGGCGCGGTGCGGCCATTCGTTCCCGCCGTCGCCGGCATGTTGCGGATGCCGTTGAAACGTTATGCGCCGGCCAGCTTGGCGGCCGCATTGGCATGGGCTGCGGCTTTCCTCGCGCCGGGTTGGATATTCGGCGCGTCTTACGATGCGGTTGCGGCTGTGGCGGACCGTCTGGCTCTGGTGCTGCTGGCGTTGATCGCTGTCCTGGCGCTGGCGTGGGCGATCGTGCTGTACACCTATCGCTGGTTTGTCGGCCATGCCGACAGGTTGTTGGCCCGTGCGCTCAAATGGACCCGCGCGCACCCCTATCTCAGCCGGTACGCAGCGCCCCTGATCCATCCCTACCGCCCTGAGTCCGCATCACTGGCGATGCTGGCGATCTGTCTGCTCGCGATCGGTTGGGGCTGGTTCGCATTGTTGACCGTGGTGCTGGCGCATGGCGGCCCCCTGACCCTGGATATGCGGGTGCATGCGGCGATGACCGCATTGCGCAACCCGCTGGCTGACCGCCTCCTCGCTGCACTCGCCTCACTAGGCGATATGCAGACCCTGGCGCCGCCGATGCTGCTCGCACTGACCTGGCTGCTGTGGCGCAAACGGATCGCCGCGGCGTTGCATTGGCTGGCGGCGATCGGCTTCGGATTCATGTTCACCGCCTTCCTCGGCATGTCGATCGAAATGCCGCAGCCACCGAGCGCAGGCGGAGGGTTCGGCTTTCCCTCGATCCCGGTGACGATGCTGACGATCTGCTTCGGTTTCTTCGCCGTGCTGATCGCGCGCGAACTCCCGGGGCGGCAACGGGTCTGGCCATACCTATTGGCCGCTGTGGCGGTCGCCCTGCTGGGTTTCGCGCGCCTGTATTTCGGCGCGCATTGGTTGAGCGACATCGCAGGCGGCGTACTGTTCGGAATCCTCTGGTTGCTGGTGCTGGGCATCGCCTATCGCCGCCATACCTCGCGGTCGTTCTGGATGCGCCCTTTGGCGACGATTTTCTACGGTAGCTTCCTGCTGGCCGCGTTGTGGCATACGCCACGGGCCGTGGACCCGCTGCTACAGCGCTTCTCGACTCCGCCTCCATCGATCGTGCTCGACAGCGACTCCTGGTGGGATGAGGACTGGGCGATATTGCCGGCGCAGCGCGACGAACGCGACGCCAGTCGCCGCTGGCCGCTCGATCTGCAGATCGCCGGGCCGCTTGCGCCGGTCGAAACGCGCCTGCATGCGCAAGGCTGGCGGACTCAACCGCAAGCGAACTGGATCGCCACACTCGGTCTGCTCGACATTCAACGCGCGCCCGCGCGTCAGCCGGTGCTGCCGGCCACGCTCGACGCCGAAGCCGAGACCCTGTTGCTGCGGCTGCCTGGCGAACAGCGCGATCAGATCCATGTACTGCGGCTGTGGCGCGCCCCGGCAGCGCTCGACGACAACCAGCCTCTATGGCTCGGCACTTCGCAAACGATGCGCTTCGTCCGCCCTGTTCCCAGCTTCGGCTTATGGATGCCCGAGCCCGACGACTCGGTTGCGCATGCCCGCGTTCGCAAGGCCTTGTCGATCTTCAGGAGCAGAGAATCGCCACATCCATCCTCATCCCGCCCGGTGCTGCGCGTGATGAGCGAACGCAGCGTACAACCGCCTCCTTGAGAGCAGCAGACGCAATCGGCGCAGGCAGGCCGTTTCGGTAGCTTGCTAGGATCCGGCAACCAGCGTCAACAGACTGTCCAAGCGTGCGTGGGGGTCGTGCTCTTGCAACAATGCCTGTCGCTGCTGCGGCCGCAAAGGCAACAATTCGGCCAAACGCCAACCGACCCAGGCTGCGTCGTCGTAACGATTGGGCGCCGCCCGCGCATGCTCGCCGCCGACCCGATCCAGAATCCGCTGCAGCACGATGGCGAGCACTGCGTGCTGCGGACGCAGTTCATCGTCGGGGTCAGGGTCGCACCACTCGACCTCGCCGATCACCAAGCCATGACTGCGCACACGCGTACGCTGCACATGGAAGCGCCGCGCCCCGCGCAGGCGTAACGCCAGCAGACCATCCTCGGTATTGCCAAAATCCTCGATCAACGCTTCGGTGCCGAATGCCGCG
Organism: Lysobacteraceae bacterium; assembly: GCA_008015095.1. GTDB lineage: Bacteria > Pseudomonadota > Gammaproteobacteria > Xanthomonadales > Xanthomonadaceae > Lysobacter_I. The sequence continues at coordinate 4,728 of SSEV01000016.1, forward strand.
GGCGTCGCTGGCGCCGCCGACCTCTTCTCCGGCGAGGATCAGACAGACGCCAAAACCTAGGCCACGACGGCCGCAATCGCGAACCAGGTCCAGATAACGGGTCTCGAAGACTCTCAAGCCCAACACCGCCCCGGGAACGAGCACGCTATGCAGCGGAAACAGCGGTAGGGGTTCGGTGTCGGCCATATCGGCATTCTATGTCGGCCGATCACAGCCGGCGGGAAGAAAAAACGACGAAAGGGCAAGCCGTCACCTCACCGGAATGCTTGCCGAAGGAGCGAGCCGCCGAAGCCTCATTCCAAAGCGGCGAGGAACCGCCGCGGCGCGCCGTCGAAACCGCCGTTGGACATGAACACGACGTGGTCGCCATCGCGCGTCAGCGCGCGCAAAGTCGCGATCAACGAGTCGGAGGTCGGCGCGGTGCGCGACTCGCCGCGCACCCGCGCCATCACTTTCGCGGCATCCCAGGACAATTCCGGTCGATGCAGGAATACCACGGCATCAGCCACATCCAACGACGGCGCCAAGGCGTCCGCGTGCGCGCCGAGTCGCATCGAATTGCTGCGCGGCTCCATCGCGACCACGATCCGCGCTGCGCCCACTTTCGCGCGCAGGCCTTCGAGCGTGGTACGGATCGCGGTGGGGTGATGCGCGAAATCGTCGTAGACAGTAATGCCGTGCGCGGCGCCCAGCACTTCGAGACGGCGTTTGACGCTGCGGAATTCCGCTAGCGCAGGAATCACCATCGCCGGCTCGACACCAACCGCGTTGCAAGCGGCCAACGCAGCCAGACCGTTCAGGACGTTGTGCAGGCCGAGCATCGGCCAGCGCACGTCGCCGACATGCACGCCCGCGCGGAACACCGCGAACGCACTGCCATCGGCCGCGGCGCCGTCACCATGGATCAGCCGTGCGCCCCAGTGGAAAGCGTCGTCAGCCATGCCCTCACGCAGCAAACCGAAGCGTTCGACTGGGGTCCAGCAGCCCATGGCCAACACTTCGTCAAGCCTGGCATCCTCCCCGTTGACGATGAGCCGGCCGCGTCCGGGCACCGTGCGCACGAGGTGATGGAACTGGCGCTGGATCGCAGCCACATCCGGGAAAATGTCGGCGTGGTCGTATTCGAGATTGTTGAGGATGGCCACCAGCGGCCGGTAATGCACGAACTTGCTGCGCTTGTCGAAGAACGCGGTGTCGTATTCATCAGCTTCGACCACGAACTCGCGGCCCGTGCCGAGGCGCGCCGAGACGCCGAAATCTTCGGCCACGCCACCGATCAGGAATCCGGGATCGCGCCCGGCGCGATCGAGCAGGAAACTGAGGATCGTCGTAGTCGTGGTTTTGCCGTGCGTGCCCGCCACCGCCAGCGTATCGCGCCCGGGCAGCACATACTCGCGCAGCCACGCCGCACCCGAGGTGTAATGCAAGCCGCGGTCGAGCACGTATTCCACCGCCGGATTCCCGCGCGAGAGCGCGTTGCCGATCACGATCTCGTCGCAGTCGGCGGAGATGTTCTCCGGCCGGTACCCCTGACGCAGGGCGATGCCCAGGTTCTCGAGTTGCGTGGACATCGGCGGATAGACCGACTGGTCGCAACCCTCGACCGTGTGTCCTTGCTCTCGCGCTAATGCGGCGACGCCGCCCATGAAGGTGCCGCAGATACCGAGGATGTGGAGTTTGCTCATGACGGAATTGTCGCCGATTTTCGCTTCCGGTTTGCCCCACGCGTTGTGCGGCGCAAACCCGTGCTAGTGTCCAACCCGGTCTTCTCCCCGCCCCAGGCCACGGAGTAACCGCTTGATGCCGCTCGCGGCCGCGCCGATGCCGGCCGCGTCATCCACAGCTTGATCAGGAATTCCAGAATGCGGCCGATCTTCTCGAAAGTACGTCTCGTCACCGCCCCGCTCGCGCTTGCGACGCTCTTGACCTTCGGGTCCGCCATGGCGGCAGACATGGATCCCGCGTTGAAATCCGCGATGCAGCGCGACCTCGGCTTATCCGAGCTGCAGCTCGGGCAGTACATCAAGGCTGAACGGCTCGCCCAGCAGCAGGAAAAAGCGCTGCAGCGCCAACTGGGCCGCGACTATGCCGGCAGTTGGATCGAGCGCCAAGCCGACGGTTCGTTCAAGTTTGTCGTGGCGACCACCTCTGCCAGGCCGCTCAACGCCGCAGGCGTCGAATCGCGTCAAGCGCGCCACAGCCTCGCCTCGCTGGATGGCGCCAAAGGGCGATTGGACACGCTGCTGGCTCAGGGCGCCAAGGTGCCGAAAGGCGTCTACGGCTGGTACGTGGATCTGCCGACCAACAGCGTAGTCGTGAGCGTCGGCGCGGGGAGCGAGAAGACGGCCATCGACTTCGTCGCCGTCAGCGGCATCGCCGCCGACACCGTGCGTTTCGAGATCGCCGATGAACAACCGAGTCTGCGCATGGATGTCCTCGGCGGCTACGGCATCCTGCGCAATCCGGGCGACGGCTATCTCTACGCCTGTTCGGTCGGCTTCTCGGTCACCCAGAACGGCAATCCCGGCTTCGCCACCGCCGGCCATTGCGGCACCGCAGGCGAAGTCACCTACTACGAACCCTCGCAGTGGACGCTGGGCGTGAGGCTCGGCACCTACGCCGCCTCGAACTTCCCGGCCCCCGGCCAGACCGGCCCGGATCGCGCCTGGGTCCGGCTGGACGCCGCCCACACACCGCGTCCGACCGTCGAGGGCTACACCAGCGCCGACGTCACCGTACGCGGCAGCACCGAAGCCGCCGTCGGCGCGGCGGTCTGCCGTTCCGGCCGCACCACGCAATGGCGCTGCGGCGCGATCGAAGCCAAGAACCAGACTGTCAACTATTCCACCGGCGAGACCGTTCTGAACCTGACTCGCACCACCGCCTGTTCCGAAGGCGGCGACTCGGGCGGTTCGTTCATCACTTCGGCCGGCTAGGCCCAGGGCGTGCTGTCCGGCGGAAGCGGCAGTTGCAAGGGCGGCGGCCGGCGCAGCCGCAGTTATTTCCAGCCGATCAATCCGCTCCTGCAGGCCTATAACCTGACGTTGGTGACCAGCCCCTGATATCGGGGATGCAAGCCATGCGCATACGATCCAGGGCGCGCGCAGCCACGCGCGACCGACAGGTCGACGAAGAACGCCCCTCACGGGTCGTTCTTCGTTTACGGCTTAGCAAGCGGTGGAAAAGCGCACTTCCTGTGCGTTTTTTCAATTCGCGAGTCCGGCACATGCCCGGACTCGATAGCGACATCGCATCGCAGTGGCGCCGGGATCGACCGCTTTCGGGCCGCGACCACATTGGCAAAGGCCTTCATCACGGCAACGCCGCATAGCGCGGGATCGGCGATCGCGCAAGCGGGCACGTACGGCTACGCAGAATGCGCGCAGGTCACCCCACGTCCACGCCCGTAGCGATCGCCTCCACGATCCGCGTGAACACTTCGTCCATCGACCCTTCCCCGTCGACCACCTTCAACATGCCGTGCTGACGGTAGTAATCGATCACCGGAGCGGTCTGTTCGTCGTAGATGCGCAGACGATTGCGCACCGATTCGGGATTGTCGTCGGCGCGGCCTTCGGCCTGCGCACGGCCGGCCAAGCGCGCGACCAGCTTCTCGGTGTCGACTTCCAGTTGCAACGCATGGTCCATCGGCTGGCCAATACGGGCGAGCAGTTTGCCCAGTGCGTCGGCCTGGGCGAGGTTACGCGGATAGCCATCGAGAATGAAACCGTCGTTGGTGTCGGGACGCGAGAGCCTGTCTTCGAGCATGCCGAGCAGGATCTCATCCGATACCAGATCCCCGCGGGCCATGATCTCCTTGGCCTGCAGGCCGAGCGCGCTGCCCGCGGCGACTTCCGCGCGGAGCAGATCTCCGGTCGAAATATGCGGGACTTGCAGATGCTCTTTCAGCCGTACCGCCTGTGTGCCTTTGCCCGATCCTGGGGCGCCGAGAAGAACCAATCGCATCGCATGCTCCTGAAAGGGAATCCGACTGCCGCGGGGTTACACTGCTCCGCGATACAGGCCTGCCAGCTTAACCGCATCCAGGCCATGCCCCAACCCATCCCCGCCTCAGACAATCGTCGCCCCCATGCGCCCAGGAAACCTACTCTATGCCCAGTCCGGCGGTGTGACCGCCGTTATCAACGCCACCGCTTCGGCGGTCATCACGGAAGCCCGCGCCCGCAAGATCAAGGTGTTGGCGGCGCGCAACGGCATCCTCGGCGCCCTGCGCGAGGAGTTGATCGACACCTCACGGGAGTCGGCGGCGGCGATCCGCGCACTGGCCCATACGCCTGGCGGAGCGTTCGGCTCCTGCCGGGTCAAACTCAAATCCGTAGAACAGGATCGGGCCCGCTACGAGCGCCTGCTCGAAGTGCTCCGCGCCCACGACGTCCGTTATTTCCTCTACAACGGCGGCAACGATTCGGCCGATACCGCGCTGAAAGTATCGAAACTGGCGGCCGAATTCGGTTACCCCCTGACCTGCATCGGGGTACCCAAGACCGTCGACAACGATCTGGCTGTGACCGATTGCTGCCCGGGTTTCGGCTCGGCGGCGAAGTACACCGCAGTCTCCGTGCGCGAAGCGGCTCTGGACGTGGCCGCCATGTCCGAAACCTCGACCAAGGTTTTCGTCTACGAAGCGATGGGGCGGCATGCCGGGTGGCTGTCTGCGGCGGCGGGCCTGGCCGGAAAGGGGCCTGACGAAGCGCCCCATCTGATCCTGTTCCCGGAGCGCCCCTACGATGAAGCCGATTTCCTGGTCCGGGTGAAGAAAATCGTGGATCGGGTGGGCTATTGCGTGGTCGTGGCTTCGGAAGGCATTCGCACGGCCGAGGGCAAATTCGTCGCCGATGCCGGCGCTGGCAAAGACGCGTTCGGGCATACCCAGCTCGGCGGCGTCGCCTCGTTCCTGGCCGGCCGGGTCAAAGACGCGCTTGGACTGAAAGTGCATTGGACCCTGCCCGACTACCTGCAGCGCTCGGCGCGGCATCTGGCCTCGAAAACCGACGTGGATCATGCGATGGCGGTGGGGACGGCCGCGGTCCGACAGGCGCTCTCGGGCGCGAATGCGACGATTCCGGTGATCAAACGCGTGTCCCAAGCGCCCTACCGATGGAAGATCGAGAGCGCACCGCTGGAAAAGGTCGCGAACCACGAGAAAACGATGCCGGCGAATTTCCTCCGCAAAGACGGTTACGGCATCACCCAGGCCGCTCGCGACTACCTCGAACCCCTGATCCGGGGCGAGGCTCCGCCACCTTATGGCCGTGACGGCATGCCGAAGTACTGCACGCTGAAGAACACGCTGGTGAAGAAAAAGCTCCCTCCGTGGCAAGGCTGAGGAGCGCCCCGCGCACTGGCGCACAACACGTCGCATGTGTCCGTACGAGGAGGCAACGGAGGCGTAAGCAGTTCGCCTGTATGCCCCCTCGAAGCACCCGCGCGCGCCTGCACGAAGAACCGCTCAAGGCGTGAACCGCGCGCGGAACCAATTGGGTCGATTGGCCTCAAATACCGTGCAAAGCCGTTAAACTACCCGTGCCTCCATAGCGGTCCGCATACCTCTCTCACAGAGGCGCCATGCTCAACCGGTGATCTAGCAGGTTGTTGAAAACAGCCTGCTGGCGCAGCCAAGGGCGGCTGCGACGACGAAGCAAGCGCGCAAGCGATTGATTCGTCGGGAACAAATCCGGACATGCGCCGGGCTTGCGACTTGAAATTTGACCTGGATGGTCGAATTTCAACACCCTGCTAGGGGGCCGGCGCGCCGGGACGAGCGGCCGCATGCCGCATCACCCGTACCGGGCGGCTCCATGACGGGGCAAACGGGTTTCCGGAATCACCAGGGGGCTGAATGCGATCGTTGTTGTGCGTTTGGATCATGTGCCTGTCGCTGATCATCACCGGCTGCGCGACGAGCGGCGGCGCGGTCGCGGACGCCCCACCCGCCCAAACGGATGAAACCCAGGCGGTCGACGCATACAAAATCGGGGTCGACGATCAGGTCCAGGTCACGGTCTGGCGGAACCCCGAATTGGGCATCACCGTCCCCGTGCGCCCGGACGGCATGATTTCCGTCCCTCTGATCGGCGATGTCCTCGCCGGTGGCCGCACTCCGCCGGAAGTCGCCAAGGATATTCAGGAAAAGCTCTCCGTCTACGCGCGTGAACCGCAGGTCGCGGTGATCCTGACCGAACTGCGCAGCCATGAATATCTTTCGCGGGTCCGGGTCACCGGCGCGGTACGGCAGCCGGTCTCGGTGCCCTTTCGCCCGGGCATGACCGTGCTCGACGCGGTGCTCGCCGCAGGCGGGCTGACTGAATTCGCTGCGGCCGATCGCGCGGAATTGCACCGCAAAGCCGCAGACGCTGCGCAGACCTACCAAGTCAAGCTCGATCGGATCCTCAATCGCGGCGATCTGAGCACCAACTATCAGGTCGCCCCCGGCGATGTCATCACCGTGCCGGAGCGCGCGTTCTGATGCGCCCCGAGCCGTTGCCCGTACGTCGCACCGCCGCGCCTTCGCGCGCGCCCGCTCCGTCAGGCCCGTCGCTGGTCGAACTGGTGCCGATCCTGTTGCAGGAAGCGCGCCGCTATCAGGTCGTGCTGGCCTCGATTTTCGCAGTGATCGCGTTGATCGCGCTGGTCGCCGGGCTGTTCCTGTTGCCGCGCAAATACAGCGTCTCGACATCGGTGCTGGCCCAGGAAAGCGACATCATCGAACCCTTGCTCGAAGGGCGCGCGGTGTCGACCGAAGCGGTCGATCGCGCGGGGCTGGCGCGACAGGTGGTCTTCGGGCGCAAGGTGATGGACGAGATCCTGCAACGCGGCGGCTGGATGGAAGACAAACCCTCGCCTGCGATGCAGGAGCGTTTGATCGAACAGATCCGCGAACGCACCAGGATCACCAATGCGCGCGAGAACCTGGTTCAGATCACCTATCACGACAGCGAGCCCGAACGCGCGTTCCGGGTCACCCAGGCGATGGCAGAACTGCTGATCGAGGAAAGCCTGGCCGCGAAGGAAAGGGAAAGCACGTCCGCCTACGAATTCATCGACAGGCAGGTGCGCGGCTACCACGGCAAGCTCACCGACGCCGAGGAAAACCTACAGACCTATCGTTCCGCCAATGTCGATGCGCAGCCCGGCAGCGCGACCGACGCCACCACCCGAATCAGCGCACTGCGGACCCAGGTGGAGCAGACCCGGATGTCGCTGATGGAGCAGCGTTCGCGCGAAAGCGCGCTGGTCGCGCAATTGTCGGGCGAATCGTCGGTAACCGCGGTACAGACCCGCGAGAGTTTGTATCGCACCCAGTTGATCGAATTGCAGAACCAACTCGACACGCTCTTGCTGAGTTACACCGACAAGCATCCGGACGTGGTCCGCGTCCGTCATCAGATGGACGACATCGAGACCGCGATGCGTCAGGAGGAACAGCGCCGCAGCCAACCCGGTCAGCAGAACGCCCCGACCGACGCGCGAGCGAACCCACTGTATCAGGAACTTCGCAGCCGCCTGGCGGAAGTGCGCCGCGAGATCGCCGCGACCCAGTCGCGGATGGCCGCTTCGCAGACTCTGCTTGATGGCGAACTCGAACGCAGCCGGCGGATCGCGGCGTCCGAGAACGAATTGGCCGAATTGACCCGCGACTACGAAGTCAATCGCGAAAGCTACCAGGACATGCTGCGTCGGCGCGAAAGCGCGCGCGTTTCGATGCAGCTCGATCGCGAACGCCGCGGCCTGACCATGCGCGTGCAGGATCCCGCGCAGATGCCATTGCGTCCGAGCGGATTGAGCTTCACCCATTTCGCGCTCGGCGGTCTGGCCGCCGCCGCCGCCGTGCCGTTCGGATTGCTGTTCCTGTTCGCTCGCTTCGACCCCCGCATCCGCTCACCGCGACAGATCGAGCGCCTCGGCGGACAGGCGTTGCTGACCGTCGTTCCGGCCTACCGCACCTCGCGCGACCGCCGCCGCGAGCTGATGCGCATGGCCTTGAGCGCATCGATCCTCTGCGTGGTGATCCTGGCCTATGCCTTGGTCTACGGCTTCCGGAAGATGCACGGATGAACGGCGAGAACGATCCGCATCGGCACGACGAAGCGCATACCGGGACGGCCGAGGCGGAAAGCGCGCGCGCGCAACCGATGACCCGGCTGCGGCAGGAACAAGCGCTGACCACGCGGCAGCTTGAGGAACGTCGGCTGATCCACCGCCACGAATCGATGCGCGAGCACGCCGACGCTTTCCGCGAACTACGCACGCGGTTGCTCTCGGTCGGCGCGGGGCCGGGCAGCGAAGGTCGCAATTTCGTCACTCTGGTCGCGCCGGTGCAGCATGGCAGCGGCGGCAGCTACGTCGCACGCAATCTCGCCACCGCCTTCGCTTTCGACGAAAGCAAGCAGGCGTTGCTGATCGATTGCGACGCCACGCATCCGACCCAGGGCCCGGCGCTGCAGGTGGAAGCCGAGCATGGCGGGCTAATCGACTACCTCGAAAACGAAACGCTGCCGCTCGCCGAGATCGTCTATCCCACCGGGGTGCCGCGGCTGCATCTGACCCCCAGTGGCCGCATCCGCGAAACACCAGGCGAATCCTTCAGCTCGTTCAGGATGCGTGCGATGATCGATTCGCTACGCGCGCATCACGCCAATCGGCACCTGATCCTCGATGGCCCGCCGGTGCAAGGCTCGCCCGACGCGCGCATCCTGTCCGATCTCGCCGATCTGGTGGTGCTGGTGGTCGGTTACGGCCGGGTCACCACTGAAGCGATCGAAAAAGCGGTGGCCTCTTTCCCGCCGGAGAAATTCGCCGGCATCGTGTTCAACCGACGGCCATGACCACGACGCGTCACAGGAGCGGATGAGATGTCCGCCCGCCTGCCGAATGCCGATCGCGCGCCGCGCGGACGCCGTCATTGGGTGTTGAGTGGTGTCTTTCTCGCTGCGTTCCTGCCCGGGACGGCGCAGGCGCTGCGCGTGAACTACAACATCGATTTCACCACGGAACGCAACGACAATCTGCTGGCCACCCCGCAAGACGAGATCGGCATGACCGTGCTCCGTCCGGGCATCGGCTTCGAAGTGAGCCACGATTCCTCGGCATTGCAACTCGACCTGAGCGGACGCACCGAATACCGCCGTTACGGCGATGACCGCTTCAACAATACCGTCGACGCGAACCTGAGTGGACGGCTGAACTGGATATTGGTTCCGGAACGGCTGAGCTTCAGCGCCTCCGACAGCCTGACGCTGCAACCGATCGATACGCTGGAACCGGATGCGCCCGGCAATCGCCAACAGGTCAACGTCCTGTCCGCGGGGCCGACGCTGTTCTTCGAACTGGCGCCCTCATGGCGCGGCATCGCCGAACTTCGCTACGTCCGCAGCGCGGCCGAAATCACCGACCAGTTCAACTCCGCGCGTTACGACACCGCGCTACGCACGGTGAAGTCGCTGAGCGAGACCAGCCAGATCGCGCTCAATCTGCAGGCACAGCGCGTGGACTTCGAGGACGACGTGATCGCGCGCGATTACGATCGCGTCGATCTGTTCGCGCGCTATTCGCGCACGCTGGCCCGGTTCGATCTCGGTCTGGACATCGGTTATTCGCGCCTGGATTACCGCAGCCCGCTGGAAGGCTTCGTCGATGCGCGCGCCGACCCGCTGGTCCGCGCCGACTTCGCATGGCGGCCGAACGACAGCCATCGTTTCAGCGCGCGCCTGAGCAGCGTGTTCTCCGATGTCTCGACCGACGCGTTGAGCGCGATCTCGCCTGACGCCGGCCTTCCCGGCGAAGTCGACACCGGCGACACCGTGATCAACGCATCGCCCTTCCTCGAACGCCGGCTCGACACCGAGTACGTGCACACCGCTACGCGCTGGACATTCGAGATTTCCCCCTATCTGACCCGGCTGCGTTACAACGAGACCGATCAGTTCGATCAGAACGGCTACGGCAGCGGTTTCGATTTCAGCTGGCGCGTGCGCGAGAACCTGCAATTGGGCGGCAACGCGTCGATAACCCGCAACCGCTATCTGCGCCTGGATCGACAAGATGAGACCAAGCGCGTTTCGACCTATCTGCGCTACGACCGTTCGCGACACTGGAGCGGCACGCTGACGCTTTCGCGCTACGAGCGCAGCAGCAGTTCGGCGGCGGATGCGAGCCAGAACATCCTGACCCTGACCATCAGCTACAACAACCGGTGACGCCGTGAACGCCCGATCGTTTGCCCATTCCGATGTCGTCAATGCGAACGCCACGCACACATCGCGCATTCGGGCCTGGGGGCTGCTCATCGCATTGGGCTCCGTATTGACCGCGGCCTGCGGACAGCAAGGCGCGGTCGCGGCCGGACCAGAAATCGGCGCGAACACCCCCAGCAACCGCACGGCCAAGGCCGCGCCCGAGACGCGCAAGGCGCTGGCGCCGATCCAACCCGGCATTCCGCTCGATCTGAGTTATGTCGATCGCAAGTCCCCTGCTTTCGCGCGCTTCAAGACCTGGGTCGACAGCGCCGTCGCCGGCCAGCCCGGCTATGCCTTCTCCGCTTACGACGCAGCGCTGCTCTATCGCCTCAACGGGCAACAGAAGTACTGCGATCTCGCGGTCAAAATGATCGAGAAGGAAGTCGCCGATGCCGAAGCGGCGATCGCCGAAGGCCGTGCGCCCGAGATCGCCGGCGACTCCTATCTCGAAGTGGGTCCGCGCATCGCCGCACTGTCGATGACATTGGACAGTTGCAAAGCGCAGATCGACCAAGCCAGGCGCGAACGTTGGTCGGCGTTCGCCGAACAGGCGGTCTGGAACGTCTGGCATCACTTGCGCGCCCATTGGGGCGGACGTCCGCGGCCCTGGACCGGCTGGTCGGTCGACAACCCGGGCAATAACTACTACTACAGCTTCGTCGAGGCCACGCTCTACTGGGCCCTGGTCAGTGGCAGCGACGAATGGATGCGCTTCCTCAATGAGGAAAAGATTCCGCCGCTGATCGCGTATTTCGCTGATTTGCGCGGCGGCGGCAGCCTGGAGGGCACCGGTTACGGAGCCGCGCATATGCGTCTGTTCGCACTGTACCGGCTGTGGCGCGACGCCACCGGCGAAGACATCGCCAACGCGAGCCCACATGTGGGCGACACCATCGCATATTGGGTGCACGCCACGGTGCCGGCGCTGGACCGCTTCGCGCCGATCGGAGATCAGTCGCGCAATTCAATGCCCGAACTCTACGACTACCACCGTCGCCTCGTATTGGAAGCGCGCGCGCTGAGTAAAGACCCTCAGGCCCAGGCGCTGGCTTCATGGTGGCTGCATCGTATTTCAGTGCCGAAGATGAGCAATGGCTTCAACACCCTGCACGATCTGTTGCCCGCGGGCGAGAAGGACGCTCCGCCGCCCGTCGCGCTGTTTCATCACGCGGTCGGCACCGGGCATCTGTTCGCACGCAGCGGCTGGGACCGCGACGCGATGTGGCTGGCCTTCGTGGCCGGCCCTTACAACGAGAGCCACGCGCATCAGGAACAAGGCGGCTTCACGCTCTTCGCGGGTGACTGGCTGAGCGTAACCGGCAATGTCTGGAGCCACAGCGGCATCCAGCAAGGCACCGAGACCCATAACGTGCTGCGTTTCGAGCGCGCGGAGCCGATCGAGCGGCAATGCCACGCGCCGCAGAACGAACGCATCGTGCATCAATGCGTGCCGACAGTGTCGTCGATGCGGGTGACGCCAGGCGCGAATGGCGCCCTGACCGTCGAGGCCGATCTCGGCGGCGCCTATGGCGAAGACTCCGCGGTGAGAAGCTGGCGGCGCACCCTCGAATTCGGCGGGCGTCGCTTGCGCATCAGCGATCGGTATCGCATCGCCGGCGACACCCGGGCGATCTTCCAACTGCTGCTGCCGGTCGCCCCCCGCATCGACGGTCATCAGGCCCGCGCCGGCAACTTACGGGTGAAGGTCGTCTCGCCCGCCGACGCCCGCATGGATGTGGTTGAACTGCGCAGCCTGGATCCCGCCGAATTCAGGAATGGCTGGCGGCTCGACATCAGCGGCCCGGACTCGGCCACAATCGCCCAGAAAAAAACTGAAAAATCAGGCGATTACGTTATCGAACTCGATGAAATCAAAAACTGAACACCGGCTAACCACATGGATCCATCGCACCTGCGATCGATGCCGGCTATTCATTTTTCCGCACCCGCACACATAACCCGACCGTAACCGCTTTCTATACTGCCCCGGTCGTACTGCAGCGCATCACGCTGTGGTCGGCTGGTCGGGCCCGATCCAGGTCGGCTCCTAACCATTGCGCGGCACTTCTCGATCAGGACAGGGGAGCGCAACAGGGGGCGCATTGTTCGAACACGCTCGCAACGGAATGCGACATAACAACCGAATTCACTCTATGGATCAGATCGACCGCACCCCGACCGCACACGGCAAGCCCCCCCATCCGCGCCTTCGCTATACCCCTACTTTGCTGGCGGTCGCCATTCTTGCGGCTGCGGGAATCGCCGCGGCGGGCCCTGGCAGACTGATCCGCGAGTTCAAGACACTGGAATTCAAGATCCGCTCGGTCGAAATCGAAGCGCCGAGCGCGGAACGCCGGGCTCTGATCGCGGAAGCACGATCCGCCGCACGCACGCTCACCGGGCGCACGCGCTCGACCTCGCGATCCTCCGCGCGCGTGCTCGGCGAGATCCCGATGAATCTGACGTATGTCGACACCGCGCGCACCAGCTATTCGCGCTTCCGCACCTGGGTCGACAACGCCGTCAACGGCAGTCCGGGCTACGCTTACGAGGCCCGCGATTCCGCGCTGATGTACCGCATCACCCGCGACGCGAAATACTGCACGCACGCCCTGAACATGGTCGAACAGCAGGTGACGCAGGCCGAGACCGCGATCGCCGCCAACCAAAACCCCGCGGTCGCCGGCGACTCCTATCTCGAAGTCGGCCCGATGATCGCCGATCTGGCCTACACCTACGATTCCTGTTTTTCGCGACTGACCGCCAGCCAGCGCACGCGTTGGTCAGCCTATGCGGAACAAGCGATCTGGAACGTATGGAACTATCAGAGCGCCCGCTGGGGTACCCGCTCCGCGCCGTGGAGCGGCTGGTCGGTGAACAATCCAGGCAACAACTATCACTACAGTTTCATCGAAGCGACGATGACCTGGGCGCTGGCCTCGCGCAGCCAGACCTGGATGAGTTTCCTGCAAACCGACAAGTTGCCCAAGCTTGAAGCCTACTACCGCGCGATGCCGACCGGTGGCAGCCTCGAAGGCACCGGTTACGGCACCGCGCAGATGCGCCTGTTCGAGCTGTACCGGATATGGAAAGACGCCACGGGCATCGATCTGGCCAACGCCAACCCGCACGCCACCAACACTATCCGCTACTGGACCCATGCCACGGTGCCGACCCTGGACCGTTTCGCGCCGATTGGCGATCAGTCGCGCAACTCCGTGCCGGAACTGTACGACTACCATCGCCGTCTCGTGCTCGAAGCGCGCCATCTGGCCAGTGAACCCGCGGTGCACAGTATCGCCAGTTGGTGGTTGAACAACATCAACATCCAGCAGATGTCGCAAGGCGCGAACTTCCGCTACGACCTGCTGCCCCCCGGCAGCGGAGGCCAACCGCCGTCCGAATTGCACTACCACGGTTCCGGAACCGGACATCTGTTCGCACGCAGCGGCTGGGATCGCAACGCGATGTGGCTGTCCTACGTCACCGGCACCTATAACGAAAGCCACGCGCACCAGGACCAGGGCGCCTTCACCCTATTCGCCCGCGACTGGCTGGCGGTGACCGAAAACATCTGGAGCCATAGCGGCATCCAGCAGGGCACCGAAGTACATAACATGATGCGTTTCGAGCGCAGCAACACCACGGCCACGCAATGCACCTCGCCCGCGAACGATCGCATCGTGCATCAGTGCGCCGACACCGTCTCGACGGTGACGGTCACGCCTGGCGCCAACGGCGCGCTAACCGTGGTGTCGAACCTGACTCCGGCCTATCGCAACAATCCCGCGCTGACCAGCTGGACGCGCCGTCTCGATTTCGCCGCGCGCAAACTCACCGTGCGCGACAACTTCGTGCTCGGCTCGGGGACCACTGCTTTCTTCCAGGTCCAGGTGCCGGTGCAACCCACGGTCAGCGGCAACACCATCACCGCGGGCAATCTGCGTATCCGCGTACTCGAACCGGCCGCGCCAACGATCACGTTGCGCAACTGGGCCACGGTCAACGCCAGTGAGTTCACCAAGGGCTGGCGGGTCGACATCGGCGGCGGGACCACCACTTACCTGGTGGAGCTGAACGAAGTCACGCCCTGAACTGCGAGTTCCGCATGGCGCTCCGTGAACACGCCATGCGGAACCGTCGCATACGCATCCGTCCGTCTGCAGGCGCGGCCGGACGCACGGCATCGCCATTTTGACCGATCATGCGCACAGAAGGCCGTTGAAAACAGCCCGCCAACACAGCCGCGGATGACTGCGACAACGATGCAGAAGCAAACGCGCAGGCGGTTGATTCGCCGCGAGCGAATCCTGACACCCGCCTGACCTGCGACTTGACTGCACCGGCAGAACCGATGCGGGCAACAGCGCAGCCCCCAGAAGCGGTCGGCTTTGCATCGGTTCGATCCAAACTTGGGCGGTCCAGGGCGCGGCCGGCGACCTGGCCAGCCGGCCTGCCCGCAGTCGATCCGGCGTAATGTAAGGCGGGCATCTACGAATGCCCTTCGGCGGCCGAAGCGCTTGAGCGATCGGCGTGCATCGACATCGATATCCACCTTCAAGGACGCATGCAATGAAGACTTCTTGCCTCAAAACAATCCGCGCCGCACGAATCGTTCGCACCAGCCCGCATCAAGCCTCATCGGCGCTGTCGGCGCTGTGCATACTCGCCATGTTGGGCGCCTGCGGCACCGCTGACGCCGCCACTTCCTATTTCGGCTGGGTCACAACCAGTACGACGGACGCATACGTCAATCGATGCGCTGTTGATCCGGTCAACAGCATCAGCACCCTGCCGACCAATCCGACGTATGTGATGGCCTATCGCAGCGGGTCGGACACTTGCAGCAACTTCGCCCCCACGACCGGTAACGGCATGGTCCATCGGCAGGGCATCCAGCGCCTGACCATCGGCGGGCAGAACTATCTATTGGTCACCATGTCGACCAACAATGGCGTCCGCCCCGGATTTGAAGTGATCCGGCTCGGTTCACGGACAGGCACCACCGGCTTGCTCGGCGGGAATGTCATCCCGCATCAATATCCCTCATGCGCCGATGCGGTGGCCCGCTACCAGGCGGACGACACAGGACGTGACCACGCCGGCGGTTTCCAGGTCAGCGGCGAATACGCCATCGTGCCGCTGGAGCGGATCAACGACAGCATGCTCGCCGGCTTTCGCACCGCTCAGCTGAGCGCCCCAAGCACGCCTTCCTGGAGCCCGATGGTCACGCGCCAGCGCAGCCAGACCACGAACGCCGGCGCTGCGGGGATGACGCGCCTGTCCAATGGCTTGTTCATGGCGATGGTATTCGGCAACAACTCGGACGACGTCGAAGTCTTCGTCTCATCCTCCACGAGCCTGCCTGGGCATAACGGCAGCACTTCGACCTGGGTTTCGATGGCCAGTGCAAACACCCCGTTTGGCGGCGGTAATTACCAAGGGCTGCAACTCATCACCAAATGCGACGGGCAGTTGTATGTCGCGGGCACGCACAAGGACATCAACACCGACTGGGTGGATTTGTGGCGTGTCGATTTGAACCCCAGCTACGTACCGACCTTCGTCAAGGTCGCCAACCGCCACATGTATTGCAGCACCTCCAACACCGGGAATACGCGCTATTGCGACTTCCAGGCCGGCGCGGGCACCTATGTCAACGGCACCGGCGGCCTCCACCTCTACGGCGTCGAACATTACAACGACGGCGTGTCGGGAACGACGCGCGTCGTCAAGGTGCGCGAGTTCTGAGTGGGAACCAGGGGCAGCGGTGGACGTCTTCCCTGCCCCTCTTAGTCCGCCGCCTTCGGCGCGCGGAAAGACTTGCTGTAATAGCCCGACGAGTCGAAACAGCATACGCGCCGCTTCCCGGAAGCCAGCATGCCGCAGGCATCGGCGACCCGCTGCGCCCGGGTCTTGGCCTGTTTGGCGGACACGATCCAGTGGATCCAATCCAGACGCGCGATCGTCGTCGTCTCGTTCCAGCCGGCCCGCGCCTCGGCAGCAGCCGCCAGGGCGGTCTGCAGATCCGACGGAACGTCAGGCTCGGGTTCCTGCGCAACAGGCGCGATCTCGAACATGGCGAGATCACCGATATCGACGCCCGCGGCTGCGAGCAGATCTTGATCCAACCGCAACCAGTGACTCAACTGGCCATCGGGTTCGAGCGTCGCCAGACAGCGATGACCGTTGATGCCGACCTCCACCGTCGTTCTGCCTCGACGCGGAAGCTTCGCGCTCACCTCCTTGGGCAGAACGACGAACGCCCACCTGGCTTCACCGCCAGGTTCCGCTGGGCGAAGCAGTGTCGCTTTGAATCGTGAGGTCTTCGCGGTGACGGCCATGACGGGGCTGCCTACAAACGCTTCTGTCGCCGATATCGCACCATGCGGCGGAACGGCGCTGAGCATAGCGCAAGGCGGCGACGCCTGTGTGGATACAGCGGCCTGGATACAGCGATCTGGATGTCGTGGCCTGGATGTCGCGGCCCGGATAGGCTACGGTTTCAAAAAAGCCGAACCGGGGCCCGCGTAGCTCAGAGGCGTATGGCCAAACCTACGCCCGGCTATCGAAATTGACGCCGCATCCGGGGCAGAAATCGGGCTTGTGCATGCTGCTCAAGACTTGCCCAAGCCGTGCCCCGCACATTGGGCATTTCACGAAGAACAGGATGTAGAGAACCGAGCCAGCAAAACCGATGAACGGGATGGAGAACCATGCCGGGTTGATACTGTTTTTGAAGAAAAACAGGCAGCCTGCAAGAACAAGCCAGCACCCGAAAGCGACGGCGCGGGCCTTGAACATCTGAGATTTGAGTTGGTCGCGTATTGTCATAGTGCAAGCCGGATGATGAGTAGATCCCGGAATGAGGCGCCCGGACCGGGTGGCGAATCGGCTACGTCGTCAGAAGCTGGCGCGAACCGCCATGCTGTTCACGAAACAGCGAGCCGCATGGAGACGGCGAGTCAAAAAACGACCCGCGTGGTCGCTTTTCAAGGCCGTCCCGGAATTCTGGGCCTGCCCTTCGATACTCGTCAATTCCGTGCCGCATACGCAGAGAAAACGGACAAGATCGGCGAACATTCGGCTGCACGCGAGGCCTTGCGAGATCAAGCGACACCGCCAAAACCGCCAGCCTCTATAGCCCGTATAGAGCAGTCCCGCCATAAACAAGAATCCGAAGATCAGCTTGTTGCACCGGGCCAACCATAGCGGCAGGTAGATGTTGAAGTTGTCCTCTCGCTCGTCCGTATAGCGGCCCGCAAGATCCGTCAGCGGGCAGCGCCGCCGGTTGATCAGCAGCACGAGCACTTCGAAGAGCACGAGCACTTCGAAGAGCACGAGCACTTCGAAGAGCACGACCCCGGCGAAAACAGCGGCTGCCTCAAACCAACCAAAATGCGCCGCAACGGGAACGGCGAGAATGCACACCACGAAGAACGCCCATACCACTGTGTAGATGAGTTTGATCGCCGCGAGCGCGGGGCCCTTGCGCATCGGACCATCCCTCCCGGCCTGACACGAGGACTCTATCCGGATGTTTTCGGCTGCCGCAGAAGCGCTTCGGCAGGAAACGCCATCCTGCTGTGGGATTAGCGCCAAACACGGCGGATTGACGCGCAAACATCGCTGCGGTTTTTGGCGATCGACACTCTTTGCTGACGGGCCTCAAGACCCACCCTATGCTCGCTTCATCACGGCATGGGCGGCGTAATGGGCGAAGTACCAGCTCGCGCGGAATGGATCGAGACCCTCGACCTTGCGATAGATATCCCATTGCCAACGCGCGGCCTTGCGCTTGTCGGCGGAGAGCGAACCGGTGCGCACCAGATAATCGGCCAGCGGCGCATCCTCGGGCACTCGGCGGGCGATGCCGGCGCGACGCACCATTTGCAGCCAGAACACGTAGTCCTCATGGCCGATCTTGCGGAAGCGCCCATCGCCGAGGGCGCGGTCGTACATGCCGGTGAGATTGCCGATTCGATTGCTCTTGAGCATATCGGCATAACTGGCCTGCAGCGGCGGTCGCACGAGCGACAAGGTATTGCCGGCTTCGTCGAAACGGCGATAACCGGTGTAGCTGACCAAGGTGCCGGTGACGGCCATGTGCGCGAGCTGGCGTTCGATTTTCTGCGGCGCCCAGCGATCATCGCTGTCGAGAAAAGCGATGTGCGTCCCCGTCGCCGCTTCGATGCCGGCGTTGCGCGCCGCGGCCACGCCGCCGTTCTGCGCCATGCGGATCGGCGCCACGCAAGCCTCGCGCGCCGCTGCTTCGCGGATCATTTCCCAGGTCGCATCGCGTGAGCAGTCGTCGATCACCAGCAGTTCGATGTCGGCATAGGTCTGCGCGAACACCGACTCCATCGACGCCTGCAGCGTCGCTGCGGCGTTGTAGGCCGGCATGATCACGCTGACTCGCGGCGCGCTCATGGCGCGCGCGTCGGAAAAGTGCGGGTCGCGCGCGGGAACGGCGCCCGCTTCGGCTGAGGATGTCATGCCGGCTGCGCCTTTCGCGCGCCAGCCCACGACGACTTGGGTGGCGGCAACAGGTAGTCGCGATAGCGGCCAGGGTCGCCGGTCTCGCCAGCCTCGGCGGCCTTGATGATGTTGTAGGCTTCGCGCGCGGTCACGTAGTGCAGAACATGCCGCCGGCCATCGTTGTAGGCGCTTTCGAGATAACGATGCATGGCGTCGACGGGTTCGCCGAGCAACGTATCGATATCGTGCTCCTGGGTGCCATGGGTGTGGATCTTCACGAACACCCACTCCGGCCTCCCTTCGACATGAATTCCGGTTTTCACCCACAGGTCGACGCGGGCCTGCGTCGGCGGGCAGTTCTTGCGTACGTCTGCGTTCTCGATGCTCGGAACCAGGCCTTTCTTGCGTTCGCGCCAGTTGATGCCGATCGGTCCCTGCACGATCATCAGATCGCCGCTTGCGCCGACGCCGACCTTCACCGGAGTGCCGCTATCGTGCGACTTCGGCGCCTGCGGATCATCGGTGGCGTAGTAGATGCGGTTGACGGCAGCGGTCTGGGTATCGCTGGGCGCGGACGGCAAGGTGAAATCGGCGTAGCAGCCCAATTCGCGCAGCAGGATCAGTTCGTTATTCAGTCCGCACCAGCGGCCGTCGGCGCGCGAATTGTCCAGGCACCAATTGCCATGGATGAAGCCGAAGCGCAATTCGCCGCTGTCAGGGTCGCGCGGCAGCGCGCCGTGTTTGTCGTGGAGAGTGCGGCAGAACCGTGCGATCGAAGCGCGGAAATTCTGCTCGGTATCGTTGTCGTGGTGCAGATGCACTTCGATCTCGCCGAAACCGTCGGCGCACAGTGCTGCCAGCTTGTCGAGATGCTCCTCGGCGTATTCCTCTTCCGGATAGAAAAAGCTGTGCTGCGGTGGCCTGCCGTCGGCATCGCGATGCCGCGAGGCCATGGCTCGGTATTCGGCGCACCAGCGATCGACGCGACGACGCTGCGTAGCGAGGTCGCCGCCCTTCCACATCGGCTCGAAATGGTCGACGAAGCAGAACATCACATGCACCGGACCATCCGTGGCCTTGGGCGGACTGCGACGCAGATAGTCGCGCCACCAGAGGTGGATATTGCGCTTGCGCACCACGCGCGACAGCAACGCGAGGCAGACGCCGCCAAGCGCGAAGATCAATACGATCGCCAACGCGAGCATGGGCATTCCCGACGCCCCTTCCGTGACCGCGTTCAATCCGGACTCCCGTCATCCCGAACGTTATTTATTCGCGCCGCATTCATTCGCATATCCTCCGATCCGTATGCTCCCCGCGCCGCATATGGCCACCGCATCCCGAACCGCATTTCAATCGCCCCTCGGCAGCGTTTCGAAGGAAAAGCCCGCGGCCGCCCACTCCGGCAGCATCGTTTCCAGCACCCGTATCGAAAGATCGCTGTCGTCGTGCAACAGCAAGATCTCACCCGCGCGCGGCGGATAGCGGCGCGCCGAGGCGATCAATTCGGCCGCCGGCCGCCGGCTGTAATCAAGGCTGTCGTAGGACCAATACGCGATCCGGCGCCCATTGCGGACGCAATCGAACAGCATCGGACGCGGCATCACCCCGCGTGGCGGGCGAAAATCGTGGCGGCTGCGGCCATCGAATCCGGTCAACAGCTTGTCGGTTCTATCGATCTCTTCGCGCTGCGCGGCCAGATCCAGACGCTCGAATTGCGGATGACTCCAGGAATGGTTGCCGAGGTCGTGGCCTTCGCGCACGATCCGCGAGACGAGATCCGGGTACCGCTCCGCCTGTTGTCCGATCAGGAAGAACGTCGCGCGCGCACGATGCTTGGCCAGCAGATCGAGCAGCGTCGGCGTGTGCTCGGGATGCGGGCCGTCGTCGAAGGTGAGGTGCATACGGCGGCCGGTGCGCGAACCGCGGGTCATCACCCATCCGTTCGGCAGCCAGCGCAGAACCTGTAGTTTTTTCGGGTGCGGCGTCATCGTATTCCGTGATCTGAGGAGTCCTGGCCGATACGTCCGCATCGGGATGGATCGGGATGCATATGAATCGCGAGCGGCATCGGTGCGGCGGCTCGGTCTCTGGCCGAATCAGGCATGGTCATGCGCTGGCCTCACCCCGATACAGAGCGTCGTAACGACGCGCCATGGTCGCGATCGACGCCTCGCGCAGCGCCCACTCGCGGCTGGCGGCCCCCATGCGCATTGTCTCTGCGGGATCGTCGATCAAGGCCTGCATCGCGATGGAAAACGCCTCGGCCGCACCCGACGGCACGACTTTGCCGTTACGCCCGTCGACCACGATCTCGCGGTTGCCGCCGACGTCGGTCGCGACGATCGGCAGGCCGCTGGCGCAGGCTTCAAGCAGGGCCATCGAATAGCCTTCGCTTTTCGAGGACAACGCGAACAGATCGAAGCCGGGCAGCAATCGGCGGACATCATCGCGGTCGCCGAGAAAACGCACTGCCGTTCCGATGCCCAATGCGGAAACCTCGGCTTCCAGCGCAGCGCGCAACGGGCCATCGCCCACCAGCACCAGAGCGGTATCCGCGCGTTCGGCGTGCAAGCGGGCGAACGCACGCAACAACATCGATTGGTCCTTGACCGGGTTGAGCCTGCCGACCGTGCCGATCAGACGCGTCTGCGCGGCGAAGCCCAGGATCGAACGCAGCGCCGCCCGCGTCTGCGCATCCGCGGGCGAGAAACGATCGATCCGAATCCCGTTGGGCACCGCAGTCAGCGCCTCGCGTGGGCGCACGCCCTGCGCGGCGAAGCGCTGCCGCGCCGCCTCGCATACCGCCGCAACGCGGTGGGTGCGCGACATGGCGCGCCGATACAGCCATTCGCCGCGGCTGCGCGGCT
Source organism: Lysobacteraceae bacterium (assembly GCA_008015095.1). GTDB lineage: Bacteria > Pseudomonadota > Gammaproteobacteria > Xanthomonadales > Xanthomonadaceae > Lysobacter_I. Next base: position 26,332 of record SSEV01000016.1, read on the forward strand.
TCGTCGCGCCCATCCCGTGGCGGGTGTTGATCACCCGCATCGGCGGCAAACCGAAAGCCGCGAGTACCGCGTGATAATGCGCATTGGCGTTGTGCGTATGCAACACCGCGCCAGGGGCTGCGCGTAACCATGCGCGCAGGCGGCGCAGCGCCGAGAAGTCCGCGCCGCCGCGTTTTTCGCAGGCTCGCACCTCGATGCCGGCGGAGGTCAATTCGGACGCCAGCGCTCCGGTTTCGTACAGACAGGCCACGCGGCAACGATGGCCAGCTTCGCGCTGGGCCAAGGCCAGATCGATCACCATGCGCTCCAGGCCGCCGCGTTCGAGATTCTCGACCACGTGCGAGATGTGCAGCGTCGTCGCGCTCATGCCGGCAACTCGCAGACGGTGACCCGGCGTTTGCCGCTCGCAGTCAGGGCGATGGCGTCGACAGTTTCGAATTCGATCGCGACATCATCGCCCGCGACCTTACGGATGCCATCGACGATCACGGCATGAACCGACGGATCGTAATTCGTATCCGGCACCAGGCGCACAAGCAGGACATCATGCTCGCGCTGGACCACCTGATACTGTTTCACGCCGGTGACCGGCAGGAATACGTAGACGATGTATTCGCCTGGCACCAACCGCCCGTCGCGCAGGCGCAACGCATCGAGCTTGCGCCCGTCCACCTTCGCCAGCTTCGGCAGCGTGCGACCGCAGCTGCAGGCCGCGGCGCCCGGCGTGCCCAGGTCGCCATTGGCGTAACGCATCAAGGGCATGCCGTAGTTGTGCAGGTCGGTGATGATCAGTTCCGAAGGACCGTTCGCATCGGCGCCGGGCAAGGGGCCGAATTCGACATGGAGATGATCGATGTTCAGATGCAGGCCGTCGTGCGCTTCGCATTCGGAAGCGACCAGCATGAATTCGCGGCAGCCGTAGGTGTCGAAAGCCGGCGCGCCGAACACGCGCCGCAACACGTCGCGCTGATGCGGATGCAGGGATTCTGCGGCCCCGAGCAGGCGTTGCGGATGGTGGATGCCGTAGCCGTTGCGCTCGATCCACTGCGCCAGTTCCACCAGCGGCCCGACGTAGGCGATGATGGTTTCGGGTTTGAAGCGGTTGATGGCGGCCGCGTACTCGGCCATCCGCTGCTCGTTCATGTCGAATGCGTTGAGCATGCTGCGGTTGAAGGCCGCGTGATACAGGCGGTCCTTGAACAACGCGAACCCGGCGGGCGCCGCGACCGGCGCACCCCACAAATATGTCGTGCGCTGACCGAGATGCGCGCCGGCCCAGGCATAGCCGCGAAACATCACCGCGATCCGACGCTCGTAGCTCTCGCGGGTATAGCCGAAACGCAACGGCTCGCCGGTCGAGCCGCCGGTGGCCTTGAAATACAAATGGTCGCGGAACGCGGGGGCAATCATCGCTTCGGCGCGGGCGCGGATCAGCGGCTTGGTCAGCACCGGCAGGCGCGCATAGTCTTCGCGGCTGCGGATCTCGTCCGGCGAGCCGAGGCCCGCTTCGCCCCACCATTCGCGGTACAGCGGCACCTGCTCCCAACAATGCGCGATCAGCGCCTTGAGCTTGCGCCATTGCAGCGCCGCCAATTCGTCCGCGGAACGCCACTGCTGCGATTCGTACTCGCGCAGGTAGCGCAAAGTGTCGCGGCGGCGCAGGCCGGATTCGTACGCCGGATAGAGCACGCGGCGGAACAACGGTTCGTAAAGATCCTTCATTACGGCGCCTCCACGCGCAAACGCGCCCAATCCAGCAACCGCGTACCGAAGCGCGGATATCCTTTCAACAGACGTTGATGGAGATGTCGCATATAGTCGATGTCGTTCGCGGTCCAACAGCGCAGCCAAAGCGTCAGCGGCAGATACAAGGTCGCGCCGAGCATGGCGCCGACCGCGATTTCGGCCAGCGGCGGCAGATGGTGGTGAACCAGAAGCAGCGGGCAGGCGGCGATCGCGCTCGCCAGGATCGTGCGCGATAACCGTCCCCAATCCAGGCTGGCGCCGCTTTCGCGGATCGCCAGCGCCGTGTAGGTGAAGGCGTTCACCAGCGACACCACCGCGAATGCGATCAGCGCACCGCGCAGCCCGTCGAAATGGATCAGCACCGCATCGAGGGTGATCTTCAGCACGCCGCAGACCATCAGCAGCAACAGCACGGCGCGCTGGCGGTCGGCGCTGATCAGCAGGCTGGAACCCGCTTGCGCGGAAGCGGTCAATGCGGCGCCGGCGAGACACACCGAGAAAGCGATCGAAGCCTCCTCGTATTCATGCCCATAAAGCAGATCAACCAGCGGATCGGACAACACGATGCCGAAAGCGACCAGCGGCGCCGCCAGCAGCATCAAGTAGGCGGTCGAAGCGGCGTAACGATACCCGGCGACCTCGCGGCCCTGGCTGAGCGCGTTGGCCATCATCGGCAGCAGCAAGGCGCCGAACACGCCTGGCACCAGCGCCGCTGCGCCGCTGGCGAGCTGATAACCGACCTTGAACTGCCCGGCCGCGTGCGAGTCGGCATAGGCGTTGAGGAACAGAATCTCGATCTCGCTGGCGGCGATGAAACCGACGGTGACGATCAACGTGCTGTAAAGCATCTGCCGGCGCACCCGCGGCACCAGTTCGGGCGGCAACGCCGGAAGATTCTCGCCAGGCGGCAGCAGCTTCTCGACCTGGGAACGCGACATTCCGTAGAACATCACGCCTGAAACCAGGAAGACCAGCAACAACCACTCCACCGGCAAATCGAGCAACCAGACCGCGGCCACCATCGCCAGGTTCACCGGCGTGGACACCAGGGCGACCATCGCGTTGATCCGGAAATCCTCAAGGCCCTTGGCGATGCCGATGTTGAACATGTAACCGGCGCGCAACGCGACCGCCAGCGCCAGGAAGGCGAACAGCATGCCGTGATGGAAACCTGGCGCGACATGACTGCCGGCCAACCACAGCGCCAGCCCGCCGATCACGATCACGATCGCGAGAAACCCGCGCTGCGCGCGGCGCAAATAGGCGACCAGAGGACGCACCTGGCTTTCGCGGTCGGCGCCGCGCAGTTCGGCGACGAACTTGATCGCCGCGCTCGCCGTGCCGGAATTGACCGCGGCCACGCCCATGCCGACCAGCCAGATCACCGCACTGTAGGCGCCGAAGCCTTCCGGTCCCAGATGCCGGGCGATGATGATCGAGGTCAGCATGCCAAGCGCGAATTCGGTGTACATCGCCACCGACGAGAACATGGTGTTGCGGAGCGTGCGCGCGCGAAGATTCATTGCATCACCAGCAGGATCTTCACGACCACGTAAAGGCCGATCGCACCGCCGACGCCGACGATCGGCCAGATGATCGCTTCCTGCGACAGGGAAAACTCCGGAAGTTGCGGCGCATACTGACGCATGTTGGTGTAATGCGCCACCACGAGCGCCGCCAGAAGGTACAGGATCACCACATAGCTGCGGCTGAGGAAGAACGCGCAGATGAAGAATCCGGCGAGTGACAGCAGCAGCGTGAGCGAGATCTTCCGCCCCTCTTCGATCACCTCCTGCTGCGCGGCGAATTCCTCGATCTCGGCCGCAGCCTCCGCATCGCCGTCGGCCGCGGCGGCTTCCAGGTCTTCGGGCCAATCTTCGTGGACGAGGTGCTCGCGCGAAGCCGCCCACATCATCCGGAAGCAATAGATCACGAACGCCAGCCATAGAGTGAAACCGATGATGCCGGTCTCGGCCAGGATGAGCACGAAGGAATTGTGCGCAGTGAGATGGTGATAGTCCGAATACATATCCGGTCCGACGCCCAGGATCGGGTGCTCACGGAACATCTGCAGTCCCTCGTACCAGGAGTCGACACGCCCCTGCGCCGAGGCTTCCTCGACATCGATCTCGCTGAAACGGGACGGTAACGCCAGCAACGCGCCAGCGCCCATCAGCCCGAGCACGCCAGCCACGACGACACCGCGGGTCTGCCAGATGTAAATGCCCATCGTGGCGAGCATGCCCAGCAGCGAGCCGCGCGAATCGGTGAGATAGACCCCATACACCAGGATCCCCGCGACGATCCGCCAGAACAGCCGTTTCAATCCGGAGACGCGACTGCTGAGATAGACCGCCATCGGCACGCATGCGACGAACAACAGGCCCAGGTCGTTCGGATCGTTGAAGATGCCGACGTACTGGATGCGTGTGCCCTGTGACAACTCCATGCCGGTCCAGCCCAACCCGGTCTGCTTCTGCTCGATCCCGTGGAGCGACAGCACCGCCGCGCAAACCGAGAACAGCGCCATCATCTTCAGCACCCGCTCGCGACGATCGATCCCGTTGGCGAAGACCACGAACGCCAGCACCACCGGCGCGAACTTCTCGAACTGTTTGATCGCCCCGCCGGCCCAGCCGTTGAAGACGTGCGACACCATCAGCACGAACAGGAACACCAGCATGATCGGATACTGCGGCGCCTCGAAATTCTTGCGCGGGGACAGCATCCAGAATCCGGCGGCGATCAGCAACGCGATCGGCTGCAGCGGCAGACCGATACTGTCGATCAGTTGCGGATAATCCTGTGGTCGGATCAACACCAACAGCAGGTAGACGATCATCGCCGTGAACATGAGGTCCGCTCATCCGGTCCGATAGCGCGAGCGGTAGCAGAACACTTCAGGCAACGCCAGCATGGCTTCGAACCAGTCGCGATCCATCTTGCGTTCGATCGGCAGCCGGCGCATCTCGAAACGGGTATCGGCCGCCAGGGCTTCCGGCGCCGCGATATAGCTGCAGGCCATGCGATAACCGGCCTCGCGCACCGCAGCGATTTCACGCCCGTTGTAGGCGTCCGGGCCACCGACCGGATAGGACATCACCTGCACGCGGTCGCCCAGCGCCTGTTCGAGCACGCGCTTCGACCCGAAAATCTCCTCCCGCATCAGCGCTTCAGGCAGCTTGGCCAGCATTCTGTGCTCGGCGCCGTGGGTGCCGATCTCCATGCCGCCACGATGCATTTCGCGCAAATGGTTCCAGGTCATCGGCTGGCAGTCGGGATGCCCCGCGGAGGAAGGCAGTCCCCATTCGGTCTCCAGCCGCGCAATCAGCGCCTGTTGCGCCAAGGCATCGAGCGTCTTGATGCGGTCCAGCAGCATCGAAGCGAGCGAACGGCGCTCATCGAGGCCTTCAGGCAATGCCCAATCGATGCCGAGTTCGGGCACCTGAAGGCGCTGACTCGCCGTGACGCAGAGCATATAGACCAGCCAGTCGTAGGCGTAGGGACGGCCGCTTTCGATATGCCCGGTGGACACGAAGAACATCGCCGACATGCCCAGATCGTGCAGGATCGGATAGGCGATGCGGTAATTGTCGTCGTAGCCATCGTCGAAGGTGATCAGCACCGCGCCGCGCGGAATCGGACGGCCACGTTCGAGCGCGTCGGCGACCTCATCGAAACGCATCGGAGCGAATTTGCGTTTGACCGTCTGCAATTGCTCGCGAAACGCCTCGGCGGACGCGCTGATCAATTCGAGATCGAAACGGAAATCCGAGGGTTCGGCCGATGGGAGCACCCGGTGATAGGCCAGAACGCGCACATCGCGCCGATAGAGGCCGCGCGCGAGCCGGATCAGGGGCAACAACCCGGCGCTGCGGCAGGCGCGAGCCAGACGCGGCCTGCGCCCGGGGGAATGCGCATCCGCATGCCTCCCGTGAAAGGGCGTCCGTCCCGCACCACCGATGTCGTGATCCGCCCCTGTCACTGCCTCAGGCCCCCCTGGGTTTGTTGATAGCGACACTAAACCAGTCCCTCCCGGACTTATGTTCAGTGGTCGCGAACCCGAAGTGAATTCGTGCTCGCTCCCGCCGAATCAATTACTTGCGCAATTGATTCGCACCGGCATATCCCTACGCCGCGGCAACGCTGCTTTTTCAGCGCTGCCTCAAACGCGATTTCCGGCCCGGCCCGGCCGAGGCCGCCAAGACTTGCGTCTGGAGGCCAAAAACTGCTCCACTTCGAGATTCGCACACGCATTTCGACACAAGGATATGGCCGAGGACACCGATTTCGCAGCGCTGTATCGCGAGCTCGGGATCGATGCGAGCTGCACCCTGACCGAGCTTCGCCACGCTTACCGACGGCGTGTGGCGAAACTGCATCCGGACCAGGGCGGGGATGCAGAGGATACCGGACGATTGCAACGATTGAACCGTTTGCAGGCGGCGGCGATCGATTTCCATCGCCGCTATGGGCGTCTTCCGGGCAGCGCGCCCGGGACGGTCATCCGCACGACCCTGTCTTCGACGACTGCGCCCCCCCCTCCTGGCGCCCTGACTGGCGCCGCGCCCCGGTCTGCGGAGCGCTCCCCGGCCAATGCGATCGATCATGCCGAGGCGCGAGCCAGGGGACGATTCGACGATCCATCCGAGCATCTCTCGGTTCGTCGATCCGCGCCTTCTGCGCACACGGCCCCCACGGAGCCGGTCGAATTTGGCAGAATGCCGCGCTATTTCGTCGCGGTGGCGTTGATCGCGATGTTCGTGCTCGCATGGCGCGCCGCGGGTTTCGGCCAGACGGTCGTCGGCGAAGCGCCAAGCACCGGGATGGAGCCTTCCCTGCCACCGCAGACCGCCAAGGTCATCGCCACGGGGATGGGGAAGCAGGCGGTGCTGGATATTCAGGGGGAACCGTTGGAGATGGAAGCCTTGCGCTGGAACTACGGCCCGTCGTGGGTGGAATTTCGCTGCGACAAGGTCGTGGACTGGTACAGCTCGCCGCTGCAGCCGCTGGCGGTCGCATTCGAAAGAGGAGCGGCGGCCGGCACGGTCGCGCCCCACGATGCGCCCTGCCAATGAACGCAGGCGGACGGAGCGGACCATGCCTCTGAACAGAACCATCGCCTTGCTGCGCAAGGCACGGCGCAGACTGTGGATGAAATACGCGCTGCGCGGCGTGGGCGGCAGCGACAATTTCGAGCGGCTGGATCTGGCCTATACGGTCGAAGACCCCTGGAACATGGCATCGGATCTCGAACGCGCGCGCTTCGAAGCCACTAACCGCGTGATCGAACGGGCTTTCGGCAATGTCGGTTCGCTGCTCGAACTCGGCTGCGGCGAAGGTCATCAGACCGAATATTTCGCCAAGCTCAGCGATCGTCAATACGGCGTCGACGTCAGTGCGCAAGCCATCGACCGGGCGCGCAAGCGACTGCCGCAAGCCGAATTCGCCGCCACCGATGTTTTCGGTCAGCCCTGGGGCGATCAGGCCAAGCGCTTCGATCTGGTCACCGCCTGCGAAGTGCTCTATTACCTCAGCGAACCGGCCAAGACCATCGCGCAGATGCGTCATCTCGGCCGCAATGGGCTGATCACGTTCTTCGCGCCCGCCTGCGGCCGTATCGGGCCGCATCTTGACGCCATCCCTGGCGTGCGCCGCGACTGGATCTATCACGGCGGCACCGCTTGGCTGGTGGGATGGTGGCGCGATGAGTGAGCCGGCGGCGTCGCCACTCTCAGGCTGCGGCGTCGTCTATTTCGGCAACGACTGGCATGCGGAGAATCGCACCAGCAGCCATCACGTCGCGGTGCGTTTGGCGCGCACGTTGCCGGTGCTGTACGTGGACTCGCCCGGCATGCGCGCGCCTAACGCATCCGGTCGCGACATCAAACGCGCGGTGCGCAAGCTGCTGGCGGCGCTGAAACCACCTCAGCGCTTGGCAGACCAACTCTGGCACTGCACGGTGCCGCAGTTGCCGTTCCGCCGGCTGCCCGGCGTCGAGGCCTTCAATCGGGTGTTCGGCCGCTGGGCGGTGCGCCGCGCATTGCGCCTGGCCGGCATCGGCAAGCGGATTTCCTGGTTCGTGGTGCCGCACCCGGGCTTTCTGGCCGGTCGGCTCGGCGAATCCTTGTGCGTGTACTACTGCATCGACGATTACGCCGCGCACCCTGGCGTCGACGCCGAACGCATCGCGCGCAGCGATCTGGAACTGAGCCAGCGCGCGGATCTGCTGTTCGTCGCGCCGCCGGCGCTGGTCGAAGCCAAACGCGCGCTCAATCCCCGTACGATATTCTCGCCGCACGGCGTCGACGCCGATCTGTTCGGCAAGGCCCAGGATCCTGCTACGGCAATCCCGGACTCGGCGCGCGCGCTGCCCGGCCCGGTCATCGGCTACATCGGCTCGATCCACGAATGGATCGACGTGCCGCTGATCGAATGGCTCGCCGCGCAGCGGCCGCAATGGAGTTTCCTGTTGGTCGGGCATGCCCATGTCGCGGTGGAGGGTCTGCGCGCACTGCCCAACGTGCATCTGGTCGGGCCACAGCCCTATGCCTCGCTACCGCAGTGGGCCAAGGCCTTCGACGCCACGATCATTCCGTACCGGCTCAATCGTCAGGTTGCGAACGCGAATCCGCTGAAACTGCGTGAATATCTCGCCGCAGGCAAACCGGTGGTGAGCGTTCGCAATCCGGAAATCGAGAAGTTCGCCGCCTGGGTCCGCATCGCCGACGATCGCGAGCAATTCCTCGCCGGTCTGGACGCAGCGGTCGTCGACAACGCGCCGGACGCCATCGCGCAACGCATCGCCGCCGTCGCCGACCAGACTTGGGACGCCCGGGCCGAAGCCGTGCTCGCGCAGGTGGCCGGATATCTTTCATCGCATTCGCATCAGGCGTCTCCATGACTTCTCCCGCTTCCACCAAACTGCGCGTCGCCGTGGTCGGCGCCGGCTATGTCGCCACGCATCATCTCTCTGCGCTGTCGCGTCTGGATTTCGTCGAGATCGTCGGCCTGTGCGACAGCAACCCGCAAGCCGCGCAAGCGCTCGCACAGCGTTTCAGCATTGGCGCCGTCGGCGCCCGGCTGGCCGATCTGGCCCAAACGCGGCCGGACATGGTCTACGTGCTGACTCCGCCCGCATCGCACGCCGCATTGGCGATCGAAGCGATGGAGATGGGGTGCCATGTCCTGGTCGAGAAGCCGATCGCCGACAGCGTCGCCGAGTGCGAGGCGATGCTGGCCAAGGCCAAAGCGACCGGCCGACGCCTGGGCGTCAATCATTCCGACCTCTTCGACCCGGTGGTGATGCGCGCGCTCGACGCCGTGCGTTCGGGTCGGATCGGCGAGGTGCGTTCGGTGGACATCGTGCGCAACTCGGAGTATCCGCCCTATGCCGGCGGACCGCTGCCGGGCATGGTCGCGCAGGGGTCGTACCCGTTCCGCGATCTCGGGGTGCACGGTCTGTACACCATCGAAGCTTTCCTCGGCACGATCGGCCGCGTCGACGTGCAATATCAATCGAGCGGCAACGACCCGAACCTGGCCTTCGACGAATGGCAGGCGCAGGCGCATGGCGAGCGCGGCATCGGCCGCCTGTTGCTGTCGTGGAACGCGCGTCCGATGGAGAACCGCCTGATCGTGCGCGGCACCCGCGGCATCATCGAAGCGGATCGCTTCACCCAGATCTGCCGGATCCATCGCGTGCTCCCTGGACCGAAGTTCATCGGCATCCTGCTCAACACATTCTTCAGCGCGGCCAAGGACGTCTTCCGCATTCCGCTCAACGTGCTGCGCTTCGCCACCGGGCGCCTGAAGCCGTCGCCCGGCATCCAGCTCGGCGCCGAAGCTTTCGCGCGCGCAGTGCGCGCCGGCGAGGAGCCGCCATTCGGCGCCGAAGACGGCTTGCGCATCGCGCGCATGCTCGACCCGCTGTGCGCCGCACCCGATCGCGAGCGCACGCAGGAACTGGCCGCGCGCTATGCGGCGCTTCCGCCAGCCGATGCATTGGTCACTGGCGCGGCGGGTTTCCTCGGCCGCGCGTTGGTGTCGGCACTGCGCGCACGCGGACTGACCGTCCGCGTGCTGGTGCGCCGACCGGTAAAGGCCTATCGCGAAGATCCCGACATCCAATGCGTCATCGGCGACCTGGGCGATCCGCAGATCGTCGACCACGCCGTGGCCGGCGCGGGCACGGTGTATCACGTCGGCGCGGCGATGCGCGGCGGACCGCGCGATTTCGAGGCCGGCACGACCTGGGGCACGCGCAACGTGATCGCCGCCTGTCGTCGTCACGGATCGCGGCGTCTGGTCTACGTCAGTTCGATGAGCGTCTACGACCATGCCGGTCGCGGCAAACACGAAGTGCTGACCGAAAATTACCGCTTCGAGCCGTATCCGCAATGGCGCGGCGCTTACACCCAGACCAAACTCACCGCGGAGCAAGAGGTCTCGGCCGCGATCGCCAAAGGCCTGCCCGCAGTGATCCTGCGCCCGGGACAGATCTTCGGGCCAGGGGCCGAACAGGTCACGCCGAACGGCACCATCGCGCTCGCCGGCCGCTGGCTGGCCATCGGCGATGGCCGCCAGCCGCTGCCGCTGATCTACCGCGACGATGTCGTCGACGCGCTGATCCTGGCTTCGGAATCGCCCGATGCGGTCGGCGGGATCTTCAACGTCGTCGATACCGACAGCGTCAGCCGCGACGAATATCTGCGCCGATGCAAGCGCAGGCTCGGCACGGATCTGCGTCTGTTGCGCGTGCCAGGCTGGATCTTCATGGGTCTCGCGCTGGGCGTGGAAGTGCTCGGCAAATTGCTCAAGCGCGACGTGCCGCTGACGCGCTACCGGGTGCGTTCACTGCGACCGTTGAGCAATTTCGATACCAGCGCCGCGCGTCAGCGCCTGGGATGGACGCCACGCATCGGCGTGCGCGCAGGGCTGGATCGCACCTTCGGCGCGAATGAAGGCTGAGCGTCGACCAAGATTCTGCTTCGCTCGTTCGACTTCGCCAATCTCGCTGCGGATTGCTACGAACCCATGGCGTTCGGGTATCGCGCGCCTCTCGATCAAGGCTTGCGCGCGAGCACTCTTTGCCAAGGGCTGGCGATTGCAGCCAGCGGCGCGGCCCAGGCGAGGCGCCCATAGCGTGGATGCAGGCGCAGGCGCTCGCGCACCATCGATTCGACCTGGCAACCGGCGAACATGCGTTTCAACGCAGCGGTGGAACTGGACCAGGGATACCCCTGCTTGCGCCGCCAGTCGCCGAGCCAGCGCCGCGAATGATATTCGCGCATGCGCAACGGATTGGGTGTGGCCAGATAGACATGGCCTCCGCTGCGGGTGACCCGCAAGAGTTCGGCGACGAACGCGCGGCGCGCCGCATCGGTACTGATGAATTCGAGCACAGACACGCAAGTGACCAGATCGAAATGGCCATCCGGGAAAGGCAGTCTTTGCCCCGCGGGCACATGCTCGAAACGCGCGCGTTCCGGCATAAGACCATAACCGAGGGAGCGAATCCGACCCGCCTCAACCGCTTCGGCGCTGGCGTCGATTCCCACCACCTCATCGGGAGCGAGGCCCGACAGGGCCAGGGCCACGGTCGTGCCGCCGGTGCCGCAGCCTGCATCGAGAATTCGGGTTGCCGCGCCCAGGCGTCGCACTAGCGGGGCGCACAGGCTGGTCGCATGCATTTCGACCCGGGTCAGCTCACGCTGCAGGAAACGTTCGGACACGCCCTGCGACAGGGCTGCGTCATATTCGCCCGTACCGTCGGAATCATGAATATCGCGCGACGCAGCGCCGCGCAGCACCGATTCGACGAATTGCGACCGAAAAGGCTCGCGCATCGTCGGTCCCTCTGAAGACATCGCACTCTCCATCCCGCTCGCTGCCGCCACGGCTTCGCTCATGATCTTCCCTGTCCCGCATATCCCCAATGTCGCGGCCACGGACGGGCCGCCCCTATTGATTTCGACCGGCAACCTGTCTTCAACATCCTGCCCGTTCGCGGCGATTCTACTATGCTGCGGCGCGACTACGAGGCGGCTCTACGGCGAGGCGGCGGCCTCGCGCCTTTTCCACCAGGCCCGGATCGCGCGCATCGCAGGACGTTCCACCGTCCAGGTCAGCAGCGTGGCCAGCCCCAGCGCCACGGCCAGCGCCACCAGCACCGCTCCCCAACTGTGCAGCCCCATGCGCTCCAGACGATTGATCAGCGCAAAACCGATCGCCTGGTGCAGCAGGTACAGCGAATACGAAATCGCCCCGAAAAAGGCGAACACCGGCCGATCGAGCCAACGCAGCCAACCGGCGATGAAGATCGCGAAGATCGCACTGCAGATCAGCGCCACCAGCAGATAGATCGGTTGTTTGGCGATACCGATCGCGGCCAGGCTGAGCGCGATCATCGCCAGATTCAACGGCAACTCGCCTGGCCTGTCCTTGCGTGTGTAGATCCGATAGAACAGGATCCCAAGCGCGAAGAACGGGACATGCAACAGAATCAACAGCTCGCGTGCGGTATACGAGAAATGGGCTTGGCGCTGCTCGGCTAGGCCATAGATCACCGCGAGCGCCAACCACGCGCCAATGATCCAATGAATCCGGCGCAACTGCCCGAATACGAACCACGCCAGCATCTGCGCATAGAAGAACAATTCGACTTCGAGCGTCCAGTACGACCCATCCAGAGATTCCGGCCCGAGCATTTGCTGGATCATGGTCAGATTCACCAGCAAATCCGACAACGGCAGCCGCTGTTGCGGCATGCCGATGGTATAGACCACCGTCGCCGTCAGCGCCAATGCGACCCAATACGCCGGAAACAACCGCGAGAAGCGCGACATCGCGAAATCCATCGCATTGCGGGTCCGCTCAAGGGTCATAAAGATCACGAAACCGCTGATCAGGAAGAACAGATGCACCCCATAGTTCCCGGCCGGGAACCCGAACCCGAGCGGATTCCTGTGACCGATCTGCTGATCGTAGAAGGTCGTGTAATGAAACAACATGACGGCCAGCGCGGCCAAGCCGCGCAACGCATCCAATTCGATCACACGCTGATTTGCGCGCGCGGCCTGCTCCACACCCGATCCCCTTGTCGTTCAACTTTATGATTTTGGGCTTATTATTACGCGTTTTACCGCGGACCGGGGCCAGCGGAGCCATTCCCTGCCTTTTTGAGACTCCACACGCAGAATCGGACCGATATGCGCATCCTGGTCGTAACCTCGCAATTTCCGATTGTCGGCGAACCCAATCGCGGCCGACCGATCCATCAGACCGTCCGCGAACTGTCGAAACTCGCCGATGTCCGCGTGCTCAGTCCCGTCGCCCAATATCCTAGCTGGGCGACTCCTCGCAGTTATCTGTTCCGTGCTGCGGACCCTGGTTTTTTGGTGCCCGGCTGCGATACGCGTTACGTGACCTATCCCGCCCTGCCGATGATCAGTCGCCCGTTCAACGGCTGGCTGTGCGCCGGCGCCTTGCATGCGCCGCTGCGCGAATTCGCTCCGGATGTCGTGCTGTCCTACTGGCTTTACCCGGATGCGTTCGGCGCGATGCGATCAGCCGCGCGCGCGCGGCTGCCGCTGGTGGTGGGTGCGAGAGGCTCAGACCTGCGCGTGCGCGATGCAGTCAGCCGCCGCCTGACCCGTCCGGTCGTACAGAACGCGCAACGGGTGCTCGTCGTCAGCGAAGATCTCGGCCGGGTCGCAGTCGCGGCTTACGCCGCCGATGCCGCACGCATCCGAGTGATCTCGAATGGCTGCGACGCATCGATCTTCCATCCGCGCAATCGCGGCGATGCGCGTGATGCGCTGGGTATCGATACGAAAACCGAACTGGTGACCTACGTCGGTCGTCTGGTGCCCGAGAAAGGCCTGCGCGAACTGCTCGATGCGATGCGCATGTTGGCGGCTGAACGCCCGGATCTTCAGATGGCGTTCGTCGGCGAAGGCCCCATGCGCGGCGAACTGGAAGCGCGCATCGCTGCCGATCCGGCGTTGCGCGTGCGCCTGGTCGGCGCGCAGGGGCCGATGCAGGTCGCCGAATGGATGGCGGCTTCCGATCTGGTGACGCTGCCCAGCTATTCGGAAGGGCATCCGAACGTGCTGGTCGAGGCACTGGCCTGCGGCCGACCGGTGGTGGCGACGCCAGTCGGCGGCATCCCCGAGGTGGTGGATGCCACGACCGGCGTCATGATCGCGGCCCGGGATCCGCAAGCGCTGGCGGCGGGCTTGCGTGAAGCGCTCTCCAGGCACTGGGATGCCGCCGCCTTAGCGCGGCGATTCTCGCGCGGCTGGGATCAGGTCGCACGCGATACGCTGCAGGCCTGCGAAGAGGCGCGCGCGGAGTTCGTTGGCGCTATCCGCAACGCGGAGGCCGCATGAACTTGCCGCGCCCCCCGCAAGATTGGCAGCATGACCGGGCTTTTTCCGTTGTGACGACCATCGGTCCCGGGGCGGGACCACGACAGGGGGCTTGATCACGTGTGCGGTATCGCCGGTTTCTGCGGAACAGATGTCGTTCCGGACAATGCGCATCCGCTGCTGCAGCGGATGATCCGCACGCTCGCCCATCGCGGTCCCGATGGCTACGGCTTCCATGCCGACACAGGTATCGGCCTCGCGCACGCGCGGCTGTCGATCATCGACCTGAGCACCGGCGATCAACCGATCCATAATCCGCGGCGCACGGTCTGGACCGTGTTCAACGGCGAAATCTTCAATTACGTCGAACTGCGCCGCGAACTCGAAGCGGAAGGCCGCACGTTTTACACCCGTTCCGACACCGAAGTGATCGTGCACTTGTACGATCGCGACGGCGATCGTTTCGTCGAACATCTCAACGGCCAATTCGCGATCGCGCTCTGGGACGGCGAACGTCGACGCCTGGTGCTGGCCCGCGATCGCGCCGGTATTCGTCCGCTGTATCTGGCGCGCGACGACGACCGGCTCTGGTTCGCGTCGGAAGTCAAAGCCCTGCTCGCGGCGCTGCCGCAGCGCGCCACGATCGATACAGTCGGATTGGCCGAGACCTTCAGCACATGGTCTCCGATCGAACCGCATACTTTGTATCGCGGCATCGACAGCCTGCCGCCCGGACATCTGCTGACGATCGAGGCCGACGGACGCGAACAGTTGCGCCGTTACTGGGACTGGACGTTTCCCGACGCGGCGGACACCGCGCCCGCACGCTTCCCGCTGAGCGTGGAGGCGGCGACGACCGAGTTGCGTGAGTTGCTGATCGACGCGGTGCGGCTGCAATTGCGCGCCGACGTTCCGGTCGGCGCCTATCTCAGCGGCGGCCTCGATTCATCGGGCATCGTCGCCATGATCCGCGGCTTTACCGACACCCCGGTGCGCACCTTCTCGGTCGCGTTCGAAGACGGCGAATTCGACGAGAGCGAACACCAGCAGGCGATGGTGCGTCATCTGGGCACAGACCACACCACCCTGCGCTGCGGCCGGCGCGCTATCGGCGAAGCGTTCCCGCGACTGATCCGACACACCGAAACACCGGTGCTGCGGACGGCGCCTGTCCCGCTGATGCTGCTTTCCGGCAGCGTGCGCGAGCATGGCTACAAGGTCGTGCTGACCGGCGAAGGCGCAGACGAGGTCTTCGGCGGCTACGACCTGTTCAAGGAAGCCAAGGTGCGCCGGTTCTGGGCGCGGCAACCGCAATCCAAACTGCGGCCACGCCTGCTGGAGCGGCTCTATGGCTATCTGCCCAATTCGCCGGTGCGTAACCCGGCCTTCGCGCAGTCGTTCTTCGGTCAGGGCATGGAGCATATGCGACGCCCCATCTTCGCTCATGCGCCACGCTGGATCACTTCGCAACGCGCCCTCGGCCTGTTGTCGTCCGAGCTGCGCGCGGAGCTCGGCGACTGGGATGTGTTCGCTCGATTCGAGGCCACGCTGCCCCAGGACATCGGCGGCTGGAGCCCGCTGGCGCAGGACCAGTATGTCGAGGCCAAGTCGTTGCTTGCGGGCTATCTGCTGTCCTCGCAAGGCGACCGGGTCGCAATGGCGAATTCGATCGAAGGCCGCTTCCCGTATCTCGACCATCGCGTGATCGAATTCGCCAACCGGCTGCCGCCAAGCTACAAAATCCGTGGACTCACCGAAAAATACCTGCTCCGCCGCGCGTTGGCCGATCTATTGCCGCAGGACATCGTCACCCGCACCAAACAGCCCTATCGCGCGCCCGACAGCGCCAGCTTCTTTTTCGATGGGCAGCCTCTGGATTACGTCGCGGACCTGATGAGCGCCGAACGCATCCGCGCAGCGGGCTACTTCGATGCGGCGGCGGTAGGCCGCTTGTTCGAGAAATGCCGCGCCGGACGCGCCGCCGGGTTTGCCGACAACCAGGCCTTCGTCGGCGTGCTCTCTACCATGCTGGTGCACGAGATGCTGCGCAACGGCGCATTCGCCCGCGAGTCCGCCGTTCCATCGGCTTCGGCCGCACCAGCCGCTGCCATCTGACCTCAGGACATCGAACCGCATGCATTGGCGCATCAAAGGCGTATTGCAGAAGATCCTCGGCGTGATGCCCTACGGGCATGCGTTGCACTACCGTCTGCAACGCAACTACGGCGGCATGCGCGACATCCGCCGCGAATGCACGATGAAGATCGACGACTGGGCGATCATGGCCGAGCACTTGCGCGATGCGGGCCAGCGCATTCCCGGTGCGCGGCTGGCGGAAATCGGCACCGGCTGGTACCCGACACTGCCTTTGGCCTGCTATCTCGGCGGAGCCTCGGAAGTGCATACCTTCGATTTGAACCGCCTCATCAAGCCCGAACTGGTGGCCCGTTGCATCGAAGTCCTCGGCGAGCAACTGCCGCGGATCGCCGAAGTCAGTGGAGCGGATGCGTCATCCGTGCACGCGCGCTACCGACGTCTGCAGGCCGCAACCGACACTTCGGACCTCACTCGCCTGAGCGATGGCGTGATCCGGTATCACGCCCCCATCGATTTCACCGCCTCCGGCCTGCCAGACGCTGCAGTCGATGTCGTGTTCTCGAACAGCGTGCTCGAACACGTCCCGCCCGAGGTCGTGCGCCCGATCTACAACGCGGCGATGCGTCTGCTCGCGCCTGGCGGACTGATGTTCCATTCGGTGAATTGCGGCGATCACTACGCCTATATCGACCCTACAATCCACCAGTTGCACTACCTCCGATTCTCGGACGCGCAATGGAAATTCTGGAACAACGCATTCCTTTATCAGAACCGTCTGCGTGCGCACGTTTTCGTCGACGCCGCCCGCGACGCCGGCTTCGAGATCGCGCTTGACACATCGAACCCGCGCCCCGAACGGCTGAAGCAGCTCGCAGAAATGCCCGTGCACGCCCAATTCGCGCACATCCCCCCAGAAAAACTGTGTCTGAGCACGGTGGATTTCATCGGACGCAAGCCGACCGTCTGATCACCCGCAGCGAGCCGGCGGCCCAAGGGCGAAACCGCCATTTACGGCTTCTGACTCAAACCTCGGAGTCTGCAATCTCGTCCGTCTATCGGGTTTTTCGGATTTTCGGCAAACGCGCCCTATCGCAAACGAAGATCGTGCATCACCTATAAAAAGCAGGGGCGGAAATTGGTTGGGCCTGACCGGATAGCGCAGAAGGTCCGGCGGCCCTGACCGGAACGCGATCAGGACTCCAGGATCAATCTTTCACGATCATTCGGATTGCGTCGCCGGCTGTGCGGGACGCAGTCGCATCAACTTGCCCTCATCCTCGTCCACCAGCAGCCAGATCGATCCGTCGGGGCCTTCGCGCACGTCGCGGATACGCAAGCCGCGATCGGCGATCAGGCGCTCTTCGTGCACGATGCGATCGCCGTCGAGTTCCAGTCGGATCAACGCATGCCCAGCCAGCGCGCCGACGAAGAGATTGCCCTCCCACTCCGGAAAGGCCTTGCCGCTGTAGAACAACATGCCGCTCACGGCGGGCGAGACTTCCCACACGTGATGCGGCGGCTCCATGCCCGCTGCGGATTTGCCGACCGATCCGGGGACTGCAGATCCGCTGTAATCGCGGCCATGGGTAATCACCGGCCATCCGTAGTTGCGGCCGGGCTCCGGAATATTCAATTCGTCGCCGCCCATCGGGCCGTGCTCGCTGGTCCAGAGCTTGCGCGTAACCGGATGCAACGCAGCCCCCTGCATGTTGCGGTGACCGTACGACCAGATTTCAGGACGCACGCCCCTGCGCTTGACGAAAGGATTGTCTTCGGGAATACGGCCATCCGGCCAGATCCGCACCAGCTTGCCCTGCAATTTGTCCAGTTCCTGCGCGGTCGGCGCGACTCTGTTCTCGCCCTGCGTCACGAACAGATGGCCTGCATCGTCGAACACAAGCCGGGAACCGACGTGCGTGCCGCTGGAAAGTTTGGGTTCCTGACTGTAGATCACGTCGACATCGCGCAACGCATCGCCTTCGAGTCGCGCCCGCGCGACCGCGGTGCCGGCCTTGTTGCCACGAAAATTCGGTTCCGCGAAAGAGAAATAGACCTGATTGTCCGTGCCGAATTGCGGCGAGAGCACGATATCCAACAATCCGGCCTGCCCGTCGACGAAGATCGCAGGTAACCCGGCGATCGGGTCGGACACACTGCCATCGACGCCGATCCGGCGCAGTCTGCCGGGCCGTTCGCTCACCAGCATCGCCCCATCCGGCAGAAAGGCCAGGGACCACGGTCGCTCCAGCCCGGTCACGACCTCCATGAGTTCGAAGCGAGCTTTTTCGGACGCGAGCGCGACCGCTTGGGCACCCGCCACCGTACGAGGTGGTTCGGCCGGGGGCGTCGGAGCTTGCCGGCAACCGGCGGATATGCCCGCCCCGACAAGGAGCAAAGCTGAAAACAGCGCCTTTCTGCGATTTTTCATAGGGTCAAGTCTTTCGGCTACCGTGCCTGGAACGCTATCCTATCGGTTTATGCAACACCGTCGAGCGCCGCCCCCGGCGGCCGTCCGCCGCGCTCTCGTTGGCCGCGGACCGGTGGCTTTTGCGTTCACAGCTTCGACTCGGGGGACCGGTATGCAACAGCGACAGCGCATCAAACAGTATCTGCTTCAGAACTTTCTTTTCTCTAACGACGAAAGCGCGCTCAAAGATGACGCCTCGCTGATCCGCGGCGGCATTCTCGATTCGACCGGCATCTACGAACTCATCATGCATCTGGAGGAAGAGTTCAAGATCTCGATCGCCCCGGAAGAGATGATTCCCGAGAATTTCGACACGATCGAAGCGGTGGACCGCTTCGTCTCGCGCAAACTCGCGGGGTGAGCGAGGGCGGCATGTCCTCCTCTGCGACTCAAGTTCCGGCGCCGATTTCGGTCCCAGCCCGGGTCGCCGCGATCGCGAACCGCGAACCGCAGCGCATCGCCATCGTCGCCAACGAGCGACGCATCAGTTATGGCGAGCTGTGGGCGGAGTCGGTCGCGTTCGCGCGCGCGCTTCGCGCACGCGGCCTACGTGCGGGCGATCGCGTCGCGATCTTGCTGCCGAACCGGATCGAAGCGGTGGTCGCCTGTTACGGTTGCTGGCTGGCGGGCGGGATCGTCGCGGCGCTGAACGCGCAGGCCAAATCCCGCGATTTCAGCGCATGGCTCGCGCATTGCGACGCCGCTCACGTCGTCTACGAGTCCACCCATGTCGACGCGGCGGATGCAGTCGCTCATTTGCCCGCGGAAGTCGTGCGCTGGCCGATCGATCCGCAGCACGGTCTCGACACAGTCCCCGTCACGGAAGTAGGAGCGCACGACGGCATCGACGGCGTCATGCTCGATCACGATGCGCTGATCCTGTACACCTCGGGGACTACCGGCGCGCCCAAAGGCGTGACCCTGACCCACCGCAATCTGATCGCGAACGCGGAAGCGGTCGTGCGTTACCTCGAACTGGACGAGCGCGACAGCGTGCTCTCGATCCTGGCCTTCTACTATGCTTATGGCGCATCGGTACTGCACACGCATCTGATCGTCGGCGCGCGGATCGTGCTTGCGCCCAACTTGTTATTTCCGCACCTGCTGATGGACGCGATCGCGCGCGAACGCATCAGCGGATTCTCCGGCGTACCCTCGACCTTCGCGCTGCTGCTGGAGAGGGTGAAACTTGCCGATTACGACCTCTCCTCGCTCCGCTATCTCACCCAGGCCGGCGGCGCGATGGGTCGCGGCCTGACCCAGCGCCTGCGCGCCGCGCTGCCGAATCCGCAGCTGTTCGTGATGTACGGTCAGACCGAAGCGACCTCGCGCCTTACTTGGTTGCCGCCGCAACGGTTGGACGAAAAACTAGGCTCGGTCGGCATTCCGATCGATGGCGTGCGCCTGCGTATCGTGCATGAGAACGGCGCCGAAGCCGCCATCGGCGATATCGGTGAGGTCTGGGCCAGCGGCGCCAATGTGATGCGCGGCTATTGGGACAACGCCGAGGCCACGGCCACGGTAATACGTGACGGCTGGTTGCGCACCGGCGATATGGGCCACCTCGACGCCGACGGTTTCCTATGGCTGGCCGGTCGGCGCAGCGACATGATCAAGACCGGGGCGCACCGCGTGCACCCGAGCGATATCGAAGAGGCGATCGCGGAAATGCCCGGCGTCAGCGAGGTCGCTGTCGTCGGCGTCGATGACGATATGCTCGGCCAGGTGGTGAAAGCCTTCGTGGTCGCCCCCGGGCTTCCGCCCAACAGCGAGAACATGATCAAAGCCCATTGCCGGGAACGGCTGGCCAGCTACAAGATTCCCCGCGATATCGAATTTGTCAGCGCACTCCCGCGCACCGCTTCCGGCAAGGTTCGCCGCGCCGCCCTCCTCGACCCAACGACTACCGCATGAACGCCGACCGCAAACCTCTCGACTGGAACGTCCTCGATCTCGACTACGCACAGGAAGCCGACCGCATCGCCGCGCGACTGCGCGAGATCACTGCGCGACAACTGCACCGACGCGGACTGGTCGTCGCCATTTCAGGCGGCATCGACAGCTCGGCCAGCGTATCGTTGGCGGTGCGGGCCCTGGGGCCAGAACGCGTGTTCGGCCTGATCCTCCCCGAGCGCGATTCTTCCGACGACAGCGCGGCGCGCGCCAATATTCTGGCGGCGCACCTGGGCATCCGCACCGAAACCGTCGATATCGCGCCTGCGCTGGAGGCCATCGGTTGCTATCGCGCGCGCGATGCGGCGGTGCGTAACGCGCTGCCCGAATACGGCGACGGCTGGAAATTCAAGATCGTGATCGACGGCGGCATCGAAGGCCGGTTCAATCGATTCCGTCTGATCGCCGAAGCGCCTGACGGCGCCCAACATGACCGCGACCTGGCCCTCGCCGACTACCTCACCATCGTCGCCGCCACGAATTTCAAGCAGCGCATCCGCAAGACGCTCGAATACTTTCACGCCGACCGACTCAATTACGCCGTGGTCGGCACGCCGAACCGGCTGGAATACGATCAAGGATTCTTCGTCAAGAACGGCGACGGTTCTGCCGATGTCAAACCGATCGCGCATCTGTACAAATCCCAGGTGTATGGCATGACCCGTCATCTCGGCCTGCCCGAGCGCGTCTGCGCCGCAGTGCCGACCACCGACACCTACAGCCTCAGCCAGGGGCAGGACGAGTTCTATTTCGCCTTGCCCTATCGCGAAATGGATCTGGCGGTGTACGCGCTCAACCACGGTTATACGGCGGCGGAACTCGCTGCGGCCCTGAGCATCGACGAAACCCGCGCCAACGCCATCTACGACGATATCCGCAACAAACGACGCACGACCAAGTACCTGCATCTACCGCCGGTGCTGGTGGTCGACGTGCCAGAGCCGCACCGCGACGCATGAGCGCCACGGAGGGCCCGCAGTACCGGGTACGCGATGGCGATATCGCGCGTGACCGCGAGGCGGTGCTCGCGGTGTGGCGCGGCAATCTCGGCCAGGATGCGCGCATGGCGCGCAAGTACGACTGGTTTTATGGTCGCGCGCCCTCCGGCGCGCCACTGCTGCAGTTGCTCGAACACGAGGCAGGCGCGGCGCCGGTCGGCGTCTGCGCTGCGGGGCGCAGACGGATGTCGCATCGGGGTCAGCCACTGTGCGCCGGCGTGTTGGTCGATCTGGCCGTCGCTCCCGATCACCGCTCGCTCGGACCGGCCTTGATGTTGCAACAAGGCCTGTTCGCCGCCGGCAAGCGTGAACTCGATCTGCTCTACGGTTTCCCCAATCCGAAAGCCGCTCCGGTGTTCAAACGCATCGGCTATCGCAAATTCGCCGATATGACCCGCTATGCGCGCGTGGTGCGGCATGCGAGTTACGCGCGCAGACGACTAGCCGAAAAATTGCCGGCGCCACTGGCTGCGGCGATGGCCGCTATGGCCGGCCCCGCGATCGATTTGCTCAAGCGGCTCGACGATGCGCGACGTTGGCCAGCTGCGCGTCGCTATCGCGTCGAATGGCACGAGCGCGCGCCCGACATCGAATCCCTCTGGCGCGATTCGGCGAAACCCGACGCTTTGACCGCTGTTCGCGACGCCGCATATCTGCGTTGGCGCTTCGACGAGGCCCCGGATGCGCGATTCCGTCACTTGCTGTTGCGCGATGGCGACACTTCCTGCGCGTGGTTCGCAACCACGCACGACGATCACACACTACAGGTCCATGATTTCTGGACGCTTGACGGCGCGACCCCGGCGCCCGAGATCATCGCCGCGCTCCTGCGCGCCGCCTACGCGATGGGCCATGCGACGGTTTCGCTGGAACTGGCGACTAGCGCGCAACGGCTGCAGCCATGGCTGACGCTCGGATTCAGCGACCGCGGACAACGCCCGTTATTCGGCTATTGGGCGCAGATCGCGGACGGCTCGCCCGACCTGCATATCGTCTCGGCCGACGAGGACGAATAGGCTGAGATCTAAGCAAGGTCTGAACAACACGCCCTGGTGTTATTCGGACGTTGCAGACTCGGGCCAAGCCCGAGTCTGCTCCCGCGGGATCACCCTCCATGTTGCGCGGTACTTTCTGAGTCGTTCAGAGGGCCCTGAAAATACGCCGGAAGAGATCTGTTGGGCGCCTAGTGTGGGGTCTCAGAAATAAGGCAACACTGAGCAAGTCCGACATGAATTCGGACTTGCTCTCGCCGAATCAATCACTTGCGTGATTGATTCGCGGGCGGCATATCCCTGCGCCGCGGCAACGCTGACTTTTGCAGTGTTGCCGTAAGCATGCGAAATAGGCTGCTGATAAATCCGAGTTTTGCTACTTCGGCGGGCAGAAAAACACATCGCGGACTTTTGAAACGCCACGCCAGGACAGTACGCTCGCAGCGGCCGAAAGCGTCTCAAACAGACACTGCGCATTCGGCCGATTCTTCAGCACGACAAGCGCCGCACAGGCCGCCGAAACAAATACCACGCCAACCAGTCAGCACGAAAACGTCCTCGCGCATCAGTGACGGTGTCGGTTTCGAAACCGGTCCTGCCGAGCAGCCACTCCGGTCGTTCGCCGACCGCATTCAATACCGGCACGCTGGTGAACACCAGTTCGTAGCCGCTCTCGCGCGCACGCACGGCGATTTCGCCATCGTAAGCGCCGTGCGGGAAGGACATCGTCCGGCAGGCCGATGTCGCATCGTCGGCGGGCAAACCCAGCATCGCTCGCAATGCCGCTTGCGCGCCGCCAAGCTCCGCGTCGAGATCTTCGGCCCTCGTCATCGCCACGTGGCTTTTGCCGTGAAGCCCCAATTCGATTCCGCCGGTGCGCAATCGCGGCAGATCCTCGACATCGACCATATGCCGCATGCCATCGTCGAGGGCTTCGGCATGTGCCTGCAGCGCGGTTTTGCGTCGCTCCGGAGACATCTGCTCCAATGCGGCGATCAATTGACGCAGACCGGCGATGCCATGATCAGGCGCATGTCCGCCCCCCTGCGCAACGACGCCCGCCGCCAAGGCTTCGACCGACAAATGCCCGCGTCGCCAGGCAGCGATAATCCGCTCCTGAAAGAATGGTTGCCCCGCGCCTACCGCATCGGCGGCGACGAACATCACCGCGGGCAATCCGGTGCGGCGCAACGCCGGCAACGCATAGTCGAGATTGTCCAGCCAACCGTCATCGAAACTGATCAACAGCGCACGTGGAGGCAGGCTGCCGCCGGAACGGCGCGCCCGCACCACGTCGTCCAGCGAAACCACGTGGTAATGCTTGCTGAAGAAATCCAGGGAACGGGCGAACAGGCCCTCGGTGATCGTGTAGTCGGGATCGCAGCCCGACCAGCGCGGATCGTCCGGGCGGAGGGTGCGATGGAACATCACCACCGTTAAACTATCCGCATTGCGCAGACGGTGGTACAGACCGAGTACGCCGCTGGCATACAGGCACTTTCTGGCGAAATCCTTGAGCATGGCGCACGCGATCGGAATTTCCGCAATTATACCGACCTACAACCGGCGGGAGCTGGTGCAATGCGCCATCGATTCGGCGCTCGCCCAGACTTGCCCGGTCGACGAGATCATCGTGGTCGACGATGGCTCCACGGACGGCACCGAGGATGCCCTGGCCGCACGTTATGGCGGCCGCATCCGCTATCACCGCCAGCAAAATGCCGGAGT
The DNA here is from genome assembly GCA_008015095.1 of Lysobacteraceae bacterium. Lineage (GTDB taxonomy): Bacteria > Pseudomonadota > Gammaproteobacteria > Xanthomonadales > Xanthomonadaceae > Lysobacter_I. The sequence continues at coordinate 50,684 of SSEV01000016.1, forward strand.
TTCGGCCGCGCGCAACGCTGGCATGCGCCTGGCCCGCGGTCGCTATATCGCACTGCTCGACAGCGACGACCTGTGGTTGCCGGACAAAACCCGGCTTCAGCGCGAATGGCTCGATGCGCACCCCGATTTCGGCATGGTGCTATGCGACGTCGAGCGTATCGAGGCCGACGGCACGCCGATCAATGTCTTCCGTCGGCGCGATGTGCTCAAAGAGGACGGCTGGGCGCTGCAATGGCTGCTCGCAAATCCGTCCCTGGTGCCGGCCTCGGCGATGTTCCGCCGCGAAGTGTTCGAGACCAGCGGAGGGTTCGATCCGTCGCTGCGCACCGCCGAAGATATCGACTTCCATCTGCGTGTGGCGAAAACCTGGCGGATCGGCGTCGTCGAACAATCGCTGGTCAAGGCCATGCGCGGCCATGACGGTTTGTCGGCCGAATCCAGCACATACGACGATTACGTGAAAGTGGTCGAGCGCGCCGCGGCCGATGCCGAAGGGGTCGTCGACGAAGCCCTGCGCCGCCATGCATTGAGCGTGATCTACGCACGCAACGCGCGTGGCATGGCGATCCGTCGCCGTTGGCGCGATGCATGGCGCCTCGCGTGCGCCGCCTGGAGCTATGCGCAAAACGCGACGCAGAAGCGCGAATTACTCGGGCTGATCCCGTTTTCCGCGAAACGCATCCTTAGCGGCTGGTTGCGGCGCTGACGAAACGACCGCGGCGGAGGGGACATACCCGCCGCGGGTATCGCGTCCTAATGATTCCGAATCTGACTGCTCAACGTGGACGGTTGGTTCAGCGCGCGCCACGCCCGAACAGGACAACTTCGACCGTCTGCAGCATGATCATCAGATCGAACAGGAGGCCATGGTTCTTGACATAGAACAGGTCAAATTTCAACTTCTCGTTGGCGTCGCGCACCGACGCTCCATACGGGTAGCGCAACTGCGCCCAACCTGTCAGGCCCGGCTTCACCGAATGGCGCACGCCGTAATAGCGCACTTCGTTGTTGAGCATTTCCACAAATTGGGGACGCTCCGGACGCGGGCCGACAAAGCTCATTTCGCCCTTCAGCACGAGGAACAACTGCGGCAGTTCGTCGAGCCGGGTCTTGCGGATGAACTTGCCGACGCGCGTGGTGCGGTCGTCGTTCTGCTGCGCCCAGACCGCTTTGCCGTCGCTTTCCGCATCGACCCGCATGCTGCGGAATTTCACCATCTCGAAGTGCCGGCCATGTTCGCCGACACGGGTCTGCCGATACAGCACCGGCCCCGGCGATTCCAGGCGCACCGCAAGGGCAACCAGCAACATCGCCGGCCAACTCACGACCAGCAACGCGATCGCCGCCAGCAGGTCGAAGAAGCGCTTGGTCAACCGGCGCGGGGTCGAATAATCGAATTCGCCGGAAAACACCAGCCAGGACGGATCGGCGATGCTCAGCTGCACCATCCCGGCCTCGCGCTCGAAAAAGCTCGACAAATCGGTGACCAGCACACCCTGCTGCACGCAGACGAGCATCTGCTCCATCGGCATGCCGCCACGACGCTCGTCCGGCGCGATCACGATTTCGTCGACATCCATCCGCTCGGCGATCTGGCTGATGGTTTCCCCGCTATTGATCAACAACTCATCGTCGACCACGATTGGCTGGTTCGGCACCGGCACGAAACCGAGGATATTGAACGATTGGCGATCGCTTTTGCGGCGCAGGCGCGTATTGATCAGATTGGCCTTCTCGCCCGCGCCATAGATCAGCACGCGCTGCTTGAGCATCGTCGCGGCGGACAGATGCAACACCAGCAGGCGCACGAGCAGAATCGCACAGAACCCGATACTCAATGCCAGCGCCAACACGCCGCGCCCGATGTAGGTTTGCGGCACTGCGTAGTAGATGACCAGCAACGCGACGCCGCCGAACATGAAAGATACCGACAGCCTCAGCAGGAAGTCGATCTTGCGATGGCGCACGTAGGCCTGATACAGGCCGAAGGCGAGCATCGACCCGGTGACGCACAGCGCTACGAGCAACGCCCGCGGCAGAATTCCGCCGACGAAGGAATCGAACGCCGAAAGATCGTTCAAATATCGCAGTCGCGCCGCGCCCAGTACCGACAAAACGACTACGGCCATTTCGATCAGCCACAGGCCTCGTAACGCGTGTTTCTGCCTGCTCGCTCGAATCGTCTTCATTGCATCCCCCTGATGCTTTACCAAACCCGCCATGCCGGAATCAGGCACGACACTTCCTTGTCCAGCCCGCGAAAGCGAAGCCGAACTGCGATAGGCGCTCTGCACATTCCCCCTGTGCCGATGGCGGCCCTGCCGATCGGGATCCTTGGTCACTGCCTTTTGAGTGCGCCAATCCCGCCGTACCAGATCATTGTAGCGAACGTTTCGTGACACGAAATACGGACAATTCCGCCAGTTAGCGATCGCGATCGAAGCCATGTCGCAATTGTTGCGATCTCATAACCCGATTCATCGATGGATGATTGCCGCATTGGAGACGGGTTCCGACACGCCTTGTCAGGTTCCGACCATACGCGACCATAATGACGCCTCGCGCGATACCCGATATGCAACGCGGAGTTGAAAATTTCTGACGCGCGATGGATATGCGGAGCCGTTTTCCGCACAAACTTTCCGACGAACGGTCGTTTTAGATCGTCATAGACAATTTTTTCTAGACAAACGTTTCTAGATCGGCTAGGCTGCAGCTATTCTCGATAGCGCCCGCCCAGATGCCCGGCAAATCCCGCAAATTGCCCAAACCCACGCCGGCTGAACTCGATCTGCTGCGCCTGTTGTGGCGGCTTGGCCCCAGTACGGTCAAGCAAGTGCACGAGGCGCAGCTGCAGGAAAGACCGGGCGCGACCTACGCCACCGTACTGCGCCAATTGCAGATCATGCATGGCAAAGGCCTGCTCAGCCGCGACGAGCGCCTGCGTTCACATGTCTATGCGGCTGTCCAGGCGCAGGACGCGTTGCAAACCAGTCTGCTCGGAGATCTGATTCACAAAGCCTTCTCCGGCTCAGGCAAAGATCTGGTCATGGCGGCTTTGCGCGGCCATGTGAGCGAAGAAGAGCGCGCGGAGATCCAGCGCTTCCTGGAGGAGACCAGCGATGAATGACGCTATCGAAACATTGGGCTCGGTACTGCTGCATTTCCTCTGGCAAGGTGCCGCCATCGCCCTCTCCGCATGGCTTGCTCTACGGCTGCTGCGCCAGGCGCGGCCTCAGGCGCGATACGCCGTTCTGTGCGCGGCGATGTCCGCCTGTCTGCTCGCCCCCGTGATCTCGTTGTGGCGGGCCTTGGCGGTACCGATGGCGACCCGATCGCCATGGGACCAAGTTACGCGACTGCCATGGACGGATGTTTTATCGCCCGCATCGAACGTAGTGCCGGCGGGACCGTGGCCGCCCGAGGTTCTGCCCTGGGTTGTTGCGATCTGGACCGTCGGGGCAGCTGTCATGTTGCTGCGGATCGTCAGCGGCCTGCGCTGGGTCAGACGCGTGCGCCACGAGGCCGGCCGCTCGGTCCCTGATGGTTGGCAAGCGCGATTCGACGCGCTGGCCCGTCGTTTCGGCCTGGACCGGCTGCCACTCAGAATAGGGCCGGATGGCGAAGGCCCGATGACCATCGGCGTGTGGCGCCCGGTGGTGCTGGTGCCGGCCGCTCTATTCGCGAATATGCCGGTCGAATTGCTCGAAGCCCTGCTCGCGCACGAGTTGGCTCACATTCGGCGGCACGATTACCTGATCAATCTGCTTCAACGCATCACCGAAGCCCTGCTGTTCTATCACCCCGCGATCTGGTGGCTGTCGCGGCGACTGACGATCGAACGCGAGCTGATCGCCGACCGTCTCGCCGCGGACGCACTGGGCGAGCCGCGCAAGCTGGCGCTCGCACTCAGTCAGCTGGATCGTCTGCAGTTGTCCACCATCCCCCATCTCGCGCAGACCGCGCACGGAGGTTCGCTGATGTCCCGTATTGAAGCCCTGGTTCGCCCCGGCCGTCTTTCAGGCGGCGGTCTTGTGCTGTTCCCGGTGATCGGATTACTCGCAGTGGGGGTCGCTTTCTATGTCTATGCGGACGCGAAGCGCACACCGATCATACCGATCGTAGGGCATGCGGCCGCGCTGCCCGAATCGGTCGGGCCTGGCCCCGATGCGATCGCGATGACGGACAGCGTGGAAGAGGACGGCATCGAAAGCAGCGATGAAGATTTCATCCGCTTCCGCCATCAGGGCGGCACCTATGTGGTGCGCGATCCGGCGATCTTGGCGCGTGTCAAGCGAGAAGAGGCCACCGCCGAAGCCTACACCGCACAAGTGCGAGCGCTCGAAGCGGAAATGCAGGCGCAAAGCGAACGGATCGAAGCGATCGGACACGGCATGGGCGCCGCCCGTCCCGAACATATGGACCAGACTCCGGCAATGCGCGAAGCCGTCGAAAAGCTCGAAGCGCTCGCACGGCAACAGGCCGAACTCGCCGAGCAGCACGCGATGCAGGCGAACCACGCGTCGGGCTCGGAAGCCAAGGTCGCCGAGCAGACCCGCGAACTCGAAGCCATGGACCGCAAGATGCAAGCACTGGATGTACAGATCCAGCAACAGCAGTCGATCGTGGAACAACAAAGCGCGCAGATGGCGGCGCGAATGGATGCGATGGGCGATGAAATCGAGCGCGCGACGAAACCGATGGAAGAACTTGCCCGGAAAATGGATGTCCTCGCAATCAAGCAGCAGCAAGCCTACGCGCAAGCGGATCAGCGCATCCGTACCATGCTCGAACAGGCCATACGCGACGGAAAGGCCCAGCCGGCAGACGCATCATCGCCGTCATCGAAGAAGGATTGATTCCGACGGGCAGGTCAGCGGAAGATCGGGCATCCAATCGATCTTCCGCTAGATCTCCCGGGCGACCTTTCACGAGACCGCCGCCCGCGTGTAGAACAGCGGCTCACTGGCGAGACCCCTGTGCGTTCAAGCCTTGCGCAGGAAACACGTCTTCAGCACCAGGCCTTTGATCTTCTCGGAATGGCCTTCGATATGCTCATGGTCGCCGTCGACTAGGCGGATGTTCCTGATCAGGGCGCCTTGCTTCAACGGGATCGAAGCCCCCTTCACTTTCAGATCCTTGATCACGACCACGCTGTCCCCGTCCATTAGCGGATTACCGTTGCAGTCGCGAACGGTTACGGACGTTGCGGTCGCCGACGCGACCTCTTCGATCCACTCATGCCCGCAGTCGGCGCAGACGATGCGGCCGTCGTCTTCATAGGTATTGAGCAAGGTGCATTGCGGGCAGGCGGGAAAGGTCGGCATCGGTGTGAGCAGCAATCAGGGGCCCGGATTATCGCCGGGAATACGCACGACGCATACCCGACGTCTCGGGCAACCTCCGTAGCAGGCCGTTGAAAAACCGCCTGCTCGCGCAGCCATTGATGGCTGCGCCGAGGAAGCAAGCGCGTCAGCAATGGATGCGTCGCGAGCGAGTCCGGACATGGATCCGGAATGGAACCGCGCGCTCAGTCGAGCGTTGGCCATTCGCCCGGATTGAGCGTTTCGCGGTATCCGTGCCAAGCCGCATAGGCCAGCCACGGCATCACCAAGGCCAAGCCCAGAAACGCGGTCGCGAAGCCGATCGCGGTCAGCACCACGATGATTGCTGCCCATAGCGCCATCACCGCTTTGTTGCGGAGCACCGCATTCACGCTGGAAATGCCCGCGGTGATCATATCCACATCACGGTCGGCGATCATGGGCAGGGAGAATGCCGCGACCGCGAACGTCAATGCGGCGAACAGCGAGCCGACCGCGGAGCCGATCGCCAGAAATTCGAGCAGCGTACGCATATCGTCTTCCTGGACCGGGAAAAACGCGCCGACCATCATGCCGGCACGCGACCACAGCAAGACGATGACACCTTGAACGATCGCGAATACGCCGGCCTGTCCGGCAACGCGACGTGCAAGCAGGAACGAATCCGACAAGGCCGGGCGGCGCCCGCGTTCGAGCGCGCGACTGACGCAGTAGAGACCGACGCAGATCAGGGGCGCAACGAACACGAAACCCGACAACAGCGTGGCGAGCAGGGCGAAGCGACCCAGCTTCCAAGCCAGCAGCGACACCATCAGGCTGATCATGACGATCGCCGTACCGAACATCAGCGACAGCGCGGGCGTCGCGCGCAGATCGCGCCAGCCCGCGCGCAACCAGCGCCAGGGCGCGCCAAAGCCCAACATGGCGCAAGGCACAACGAAGGGACGCGCCGCTTCAACGGGCGGATCGGCAGCAGTGTCAGAGTTTTGCACAGGCGGCTCGTCCACGTCCCATCTCCCTCACGGCGGATCGCGGTCACGATAGCCTGAGGCGACTCGCCGCGCCATTGGTCCCGAAACCGGAAGCGCGTGCTAGCGTCTGCTTGGGAGCCGACGCCCGCCGTTACGGCAACGGATGCCGAGCGCGCGGCTTCATGGCACGATGCGGGTCAGTCCCGCCCGCCCTCGCCCGACATGGCCGACCAGCGCGAAGCAGATCCCTCTTGCGAACACGACCCGCA
>SSEV01000100.1 GCA_008015095.1 Lysobacteraceae bacterium
GTGCGGACGCGTGTGTGGTGCGAGGTGTCGCGAAGAAATCGCTTAAGTCACGTGCGGCATGGAGGGCGTCTCGTGATGGCGTCTCGTGATGGCGACACGTGATGGCGTCTCGTGATGGCGTCTCGTGATGGCGTCTCGTGATGGCGTCTCGTGATGGCGTCTCGTGATGGCGACACGTGATGGCGGGCTTGAGCCCGCCCTATGGGCTGCCGTGGGCCTTCGTCGCCACCTGCAGCGGTGGTCGGTTCACCAGACAGCGTGAGAACGCAGAGCGGGACAACCGCTTGCGCTCGACGATCCGGCCCTGCGCATCGGCAGACGCCAGCTCGAACACATCCTTTGCAAGATCAATCACGACGGGAGTAGCATCCATGGCAGCGGACTCCTGGGGCGGGAGTCCATTTTCATGATTCAAGCGGACCGACCTATCGCTTGGCGATTGATATGGCCGCTTCGTTGAGGTGTTCGGCCACATGCGATTTCTCATACTCTGTGCAGTGCTAGTCCTTCTTCCTGGCTGCACGGTATCTGGCGGCTACAGATCGGCGGCGCGTCAGTTGCTCATCGATCCGCATGATGAGCTCACGTACCTGTGCTGGACAAAAGCGGAAGCAGAGACGCTGCCGTCCCATGAAGCGTGCCAAGCTAACGCCGCTGCCGCAAAGAAAGACCTCAAGATCTGTATAGCGCTCCTGGTCGACACGACCTCATCCCGTCCAGAGACTTCTGTTGCCAGAGAAGCCCTACTGAGCTGCATGTCCAGCCGTGGCTGGTTAGTCAGGCCTCGTGATGTTCAATTGGCCGAGACTCAATCCCCCATGGCGATCTCCCATGGGGCAGCCTGACAATCGCGCATGGACTGCCCACACAAGCACCCTTCACCGGCTGTTTGATGATCCCGATCATCAGCAAAGCGGAACGGTTGCATTCGCCTATCCGGCTTTTTGGCGGACGCGCAGCGTCCGAGCCATCATGAAAGTCGCGAGGCGGGGTCTATCGTTCAAGCGGTCTGCCGGGCCGAAATTGTTACGGCCCTACCCCTGCGCAAAACGGTTTTTCTGTTCGATGATGGCGTATTGCCAGCGGCGACCGTTTTCGCCATGGTCAGGTCACCGATGACTGTCACCCCGCAAATCGTGGATGGCGACCTGCTCGATCAACGGGTCGATGTGATCGTCAACGCTTGGAATCGGAACATGATCCCCTGGTGGCTTCTTTGGCCGCAGGGTGTCTCCGGCGCCATCAAGAAGCGCGGGGGAATTCAGCCGTTCGTCGAAGTGGCAAAGTTCGGCCCAATCCCTTTGGGGGAGGCGGTCCTCACTTCGGCGGGCCGTCTTCCGCACAAGGGAATCGTGCATGTCGCCGGGATTGACATGTTATGGCGCGCATCCAAAAGATCTATCCAGGGCTCTGTCGCTTCAGCGATGAGAATCGTGAACCACGAACGTTTTGAATCTGTCGCATTTCCAATTATCGGCGCAGGTTCTGGAGGATTCGGCGAGCATGCGGCCATCGACCACATGCTCGAAACCTTCGAAACATTGCAGTCTTCCGCTGCTGTTGTGCTTGTGCGCTTCCGCCCACGCTCCGCCGCGGTTACCTGACAATATGACGATACGTCATCGATGCCTCTACGCAAACGCCGTCTACCCACCATCCGGGCAATTCTGGCCGTTGTTGAAGCAGGATGGTTGCGTCCGCCTGATTGTTTTTCCTTGGATGCGGAACTTCATCTGAAGTTGGGCGCGACTATCCAACCGGCGTCACAAGCCGGGGGCGTTATCAGCCTGTTCGTTTCAGGGTCGATCCCGTTGCTGCGAACAACGGGTCAAACTCATGCGCGGACCAATCTTCGGCCGAAGATTGGTCCGCGCAAGATCGTCGGGGTTCACGCGCCGCAACATTTTTTGTATTTCTTGCCGCTCCCGCAGGGGCAGGGATCGTTACGTCCGGGGACGGGGGCGCGCCGGATCGGTTCATGAGACGTCATCGCTTCGATGCGATAGGTGTTCAGGTCGAGCAGCAGCCAGGGGATGTCGAGAATGATCTCGATCCGATCCTGATAAGTGAGCGGCGGCGCTTCGTCTTCCGCTTCCGCCGGAATCGTCTTTTTTCCGAGGACCAGGCTGATGATGTCGAGATAGCTTTCGAGCAGCCATTCCTCGCTATCGATCCATGCGTTCCAGGCGTTCTCACGCATGGAAACGCCGCGGATGAAGCCGAGCGCCCAGTCGTGGCCTACGGTGCCCGCATCTTCCGACGGCTCCGCTTCGCCGTCGTCCGGCGGCTCTTCTTCCGGCAGCCAGATCAGCGGCATGCTGTCTTCCGGCAGAGGGGCGGATTCGTCGCGATGACACACCCGTCTGGATACGCGGTTCCAAAACCCCATCAGCAGACGTTGGACTTCCCGTGCTTCCTCTTCGTCACGCCATGTCGGCGTCTTGCCGCCCCAGACTACGGGCTGCCATTCGCTGGGCATGACCATGTCCGGGCCGACCATCAGCGCAGAAACGAATCCATCCAGCGCTTCCAGATTCAAGCCTTTGTATGGAACCGCGCGCTCGTCGAGCAAAAGTGCAAGCTTGTCGAGTCCGATGTCGTCGATCGAGTCTGGAGAGATCATATGCGCAGGCCTGGAAACCGGCGCACAGGATAAAACAACCCGGCGTTGGAAACCGCGAAGACCATACGAACTCATCAGAACGATTGCTTGTCCATGGCGATCCGGATGCCATCGACCCAGGCGCCCTCTTCGTCGCTGTGTTTACGCCAGGCTTGCATCGTGATCCGGGCGCGGGCCGGGCTTTCGAAACGGACCACGAAACGCGCGAAGATCAGCTGGCCGTTCGCGCCTGGGGCCGAAGTGCCGGTGCGCTTGTCGTCGAGTTGCAGCGCATCGCCCTGCCACTCTCCTTCGTAGATGTCCATCAGGCCGACTACGTTTTCGAGGACCGCCATGCGGTAGCGTTTGCGGTAGCGGTCGTACGACAGCGTCCAACTCATGCGGAACGCAGGCAGGCCCGGCATCGGCATGACGAATTCGCTGCGCAGATAACGGCCGTCGTACTGCGGATCGAACGCGGCGTAGAAGACTTCGCCCTCGCGCCATTCGCCGCTGGCCTGGTCCAGATAGGACGGCGTCATTCGCCAAGTGCCGATCAGGCCGGCGATGCGGTCCATTTCGGGCTGGCGGGAGATCTCGGACAACAGTCCCGGCGGCGACGCGTTTTGCGCCAGCGCGGACGTGGCTGGCGGCAACCAGCACATCGATGCAAACAAGAACCAGATGCTTCGGTGGATGTGGCCGAGGATTGAGGGCGGCATCGCGGATGCTCCATCGCGGGGACCACCGCAGAGAACCTGAGCGGACGCATTGCCGCAAGTTCGAAGTGACGGGTTGCCGGATCTTCGTGACGAATGCCGGCGAGATGGGACGAACCGTCAAGACAGACTGTAGGCGCGAGCAGCCATGCAGCCGCGAGCGCAGCCCCCTATCCAACCTCATCCACACTGGCGGAAGGGGATAGCGCGGCCAGCACAGCGGCGCGATGACTGCGCGAGACCGGCATCCGTCTGCCACTGTGCAGGCGTAGCCAGAGCCGATCGCCGGAATCGCGTTCGCACGCGGCCACCGCCGACAACCGCACCATCGCACTGCGGTGGATCTTCAGAAAGCCCTCTTCGGCGAACGCTTCCTGCATCTGCGCGAGGGTCGCGCGATGCAGCAGATCCCGGTCGGCCAGATGCAACTCGACATAGTTCTCGGCCGCGGTCAGGCCGAGCACATCGCGGTAAGCGATGTATTGAAGCGCGCCGGTCGTGCGTACGGTCAGCTTGCGCGCGCCTGCGGGCGGGCGCGCAATCGCGACCGGCTGGCGCCGTATACGATCCATCATGCGCAGGAACGGCAATGGCGTCACCGACAGGGCGACCGCCCAGAAAAAACTGTAGTCCACCGCGGCGGCAGGCAGACGCGACAACAACCCGCGATCGATCAGGGCGTCGATCTCCGCTCCGCGGAGCCAGGCCAAAGCGATGGTCGCGATCAGCGCCACCGCGAAAAACAGCAGGCTCATCACGATCAGGCGACTCAACACCCGGCGTGGCGACCAGCATGCGCGCGCCCAGCGCCGGGCGTGGCGATGCAGCCACAGAGCGAGCAGCGCGGCCAGTACGAGATCGGCGAAAAGCGCGCCTGCGAATCTGGCGGAAGGCATAGGCGTCGACACCTGCCAGCGCAACGCCACATAGGCGGCGACCAGCATGCATGCAAAAAACAGCCATACCGCAGTGATCGCGATCGCATAGAGCCGGTGCGGCGGCGGCCAGACGGACCATACGGGTTTGGGCGATGGTTGGCTCATGCCGCGAGATTATCAGGCTGTTGAAACCTCGCTATTGAAAGCCGGCTGTTGAATGCCGGCTGTTGAAAGCAAGCTCTCGCAAGGCGCCTGCCGAAGACAACCTGGCCACGCGGCCGAGGATGGCAGCGACGACGCATCCATTACGCCGCATTCCTCGCGGATGCGGTCGATTCACCAAGCGCAGGCCGGGCGCGCCGAAGCACCAAGCCGAATCAAGCGGCGGTGCGACAAAGATCGTTATGCTGTCTGAATCTCGCCCTGCGGATTCGTCGTATGCCTGCATCCCGATCGATCGCCTGTTGTGCACTGCTCGCTATGGCCATGCCTGCGCACGCGCAAAACGGGCCACCCCCGCCCGCCTGCGAAGCGCCGGAACACCGGCAATTCGATTTCTGGTTGGGCGAATGGGACGTTACTGGCGGACCGCAACTGGACAAGATCGTTGGGCGTAACACGATCACCCGGGTCGCCACCGGTTGCGCCCTGCGCGAGCATTGGGTCAATAGCGGCGGCCGCGACGGCCATAGCCTGAACGTCTACGACAAGACGACGCAACGTTGGACGCAGTTCTGGATCGGTTCGGACGGGGTGATCCTGCGATTGGCGGGCGGACTCCGCGCCGATGGCGCGATGTCGATGGAGGGCGAACTGCCGAAACAAGACGGAGGCGTGCAGAAACAGCGCATCGTATGGACGCCGAAGGCTGACGGCAGCGTGATCCAGCAATGGGACACATCGGACGATCAGGGCAAGACCTGGCAGATCAGTTTCGTCGGGATCTACCGCAAACCGGCGGCGGCGATCGATCCGGCGCAATAACCTCGGGCTGGACGCCGCGGCCATCCAAGGGCGTCGCACGGTACGTCGACGCCTCTCGTTGATGTCCTTTCTCGTTGATGTCCGTGTCGAGACGATCGCATGAAACGCGAAAGGCGCGGCCATGGCCGCGCCTTTCGTGCATGCCGCATGCGGCCTGTCTTACTTCACTTCGAACTCGCGGGTCTGGACCACTGCGCCGTCGAGCAGGATCTCGACCTTGTACTTACCGACCGGCCAGCCGTCAGGCTTGCTGATTTCGAAGTTGGTGGTACCCGCGCCTGCGAAATTGAAGTCCTTGCTTTCTTCACTGACCGGCATGGCTTCGGCGCCGTTCATGAAGGTCCATTTGGCGGTGAGCTTACCGGCGACCGAGGCCGCAGGATCGCTAGTCATCGTGCCGACCGAGGCGATGATCTTGTCCTTGGCCTTGAAGGTGGCGCCGGTGGCGGTGAGCTTCAGATCGGGGCCGGCGGCGCTGCCCAGATCGACGGTGGCGACCGAAGCGGTCGGCGCCGGCGCGGCCGGCGGCATCGGCGCCGGAATCGGTGCGGGCTCGGTGGCGGCAGGCGGCGGAGCGGCCTCTTCTTTCTTCTTGCAGCCGACGACGGCCACGCTGGCGATCACAGCCAGGGCCAGCGCTTTCAAGACCAGGGCTTTGGAGAGGGCGTTGCGGTTCATGGGAACTCCTTGGTGCGAAGTGCGTTGAATGAGGTCGGATGAGCGCGAACGCTCAAGCGTCGGACGGATCGTCGAGATCGCCGTCGCCATCGATATCGATCGCCGGCAGCGTGATGGTCTGACCGGGATAGATTTTGTCGGGGTCGGCGATGGTGTCGCGATTGGCCTCGAAGATCTGACGCCAGAATTTGGCTTTGCCGTAGAAACGCTTGGAAATGGCCGAAAGCGTGTCGCCTTTCTCGATGGTGTAGCTCTGCGCGCCGGTACCGCCGCCACCGCCGCTGCCGCCGAGGACTTCCTCGGTCGAGACGACGCTGGATTGCACGTTGCTGAAGTCGGGACGCGCGGTTTCGGTGCTGGTCACCGCGCTTTGCACGTTCGAGAAGTCGGGTTTTTTATCGGGGGTGGTCATGGTCGGATGCTCCTGCCCTATGGCCCGCGCACGATGCCATGCGGCGGGTTAAGAATCCATACAAAACGCGGATATATTTTCGTGCCAACGCGCGACGCGCATGTCGACGCGCGCGGTGATCAACATCACTGTCGCAGGTCGCGCTGCGGCGGCGGCGGCGGGACGCCGGGCGTGGCCCGCCAGGGGTTGATATCGAGTCCGCCGCGGCGGGTGTAGCGCGCTTCAATCGACAGCCACGCGGGCCGGCAGCGGGCCAGGAGGTCGATGAAGATCCGTTCCACGCATTGCTCGTGAAATTCGGCGTGATCACGGAATCCGACCAGATAGCGCAGCAACCCTGCGCGATCGATCCTGGGCCCGCGATAAGCGATACGGACACTGGCCCAATCGGGTTGACCGGTGACCGGGCAATTGGACTTGAGCAGATCCGAGCGCAGCGTTTCTTCGACCGGATCACCCGCGTCCGCGGCAAGCGGCGCCGCATCCGGTGGGCCGTAGGCGTCGATCTCGAGATCGATCTCGTCGATCGAGGACGCCTCTTCCGGGCATGTGTTTATCGGAGGCAGCCCGGCGACCACGCCGACCGGCGCACCGGCGGCGGCGGAGAGGTCGGCGGCGATCGTCGCGAACACGGCATCGGCCGAGGTTCTGCGCTCGGCGTTGAACGAATTGAGGTAGAGCTTGAGGGATTTCGATTCGATCAACCGCGGCGAATCCGCCGGCACATTCAGGGTCGCGGTCGCGATCACCGGTTTGCCGCGCGTATCCAGCCAGCTCAGTTCATAAGCGTGCCAACGGTCGTGACCGACGAAGGGCAGCCCGGTCTCATCGATGCCGATCTCCGCCCGCGCCTGCGCACGCGGAATCGGGAACAGCAGATCGGGGGCGTAATGCCGCGGATAGGCGACTTCGCGGCCGAGAGGGATGTCGGAAGGATTCATGCGCGAGGGACGACAGATTGGGCTTTAGCCGAGCCGCACATTGTAGGAGGCCTTCTCGCCCGATCGATCACGCCCGGAAACGCAACACCCGGATGGGTTGCGCAACGCATGAGGCGCGTCGCCGTCGCAAGGCGGGCCGGCGCCGGAGCGGCTCCTCCGGGCGTTTGCCGCATCTTCACCGTGCGGCGCGATATGTCAGCGGCCGCCGTACAGATAATCCAGCGTCACTTGCAGCATGCTGCGCAATCCGACATCGAGCGCGGATTCGTCGAGGAAAAATTCCGGCGAATGGTTCGACGGCGCCTTGACCGGATCCTGGCCCTGCGGCGTGGCGCCGACGAAGAAGAAGAACCCGGGCACTTCCCGCGCGTAGAACGAGAAATCCTCGGCGCCCATGTTCAGATCCATCGCCACGACATTGTCCTTGCCGACGGCTTGTTCCAGGCTGGGCAGCATGCGCGCGGTCAGCGCCGGGTCGTTCACCGTCACCGGATTGCCCTTGGTGTCGGGGATCTTCGCGATCGCGGTGGCGCCGTGCGCGGCGGCCACGTGCTCGGCCACGTTTTGAAGATCCTTGAACACCGCCTGGCGCATGCCCTCGTCGAAGGTGCGGATGGTGCCGATCAGTTCCACTTCGTCGGGGATGATGTTGTAGCGAATGCCGCCCTTGATCGCACCGAAACTGACGACCACCGGCAGCTTGGAAATGTTCTGACGACGACTGACGATGGTTTGCGCGCTGCCGATCACATCAGCGGCGGCGACGATCGGATCGATCCCGCCCCAGGGCCGTGAGCCATGCGTCTGACGCCCCTTGATCACGATGTTGAAACGGTCGGACGCGGCCATGGTCGGACCGCTGCGATATCCGACCTTGCCGGCGTTGAGCGTACTGAACACGTGCAGGCCGAATACGGCCTCGGGTTTGAAATCGCGAAAAATGCCCTGCGCGAGCATCTCTTCGGCGCCCCCTTCCTCGCCATCGGGCGGGCCCTCTTCGGCCGGCTGGAACACGAACAGCACTTCGCCCGGTAATTCAGCCTTCATCGCGGCGAAGGCTTCGGCCACTCCCATCAGGATCGAGGTATGCGCGTCGTGGCCGCAGGCGTGCATCACGCCGACGGTCTCGCCACGGAATGTCGAGGTGACTTTGGAGGCGAACGGCAGCGTGTTGCGCTCCGTCACCGGCAGTGCGTCCATGTCGGCGCGAATCGCGATGCGCGGGCCCGGCTTGCCGCCTTTGAGGACGGCGACGACGCCCGTGGTGGCGATCCCGGTGCGCACCTCCATGCCGAGTGCGCGCAGATGGTCCGCGACCAGCTTCGCGGTGCGGGTCTCGCGGTTGCCGAGTTCCGGGTGCTGATGGATATCGCGACGCCAGGACAACACTTTGGGTTGCAGTCGCTCTGCCTGAGCTGCCGCTTCGGGCCGCGCGGCGGCGTGAGCATGGGCGGGCGCGAGACTAGCTCCGAGCGCGAATGCGAGAAACGGGAGGGCCGGGATGAGGCGCATGCGGGGTCTCCGTTGGGTCGATGGATGCTAACCGAAGCGACGGCGCAGGAGTGGCGTCATCGTGACGGCCTGCACCGCGACGTCGTTACGCCGCATGCGGATGATGGATTGCGGCCGGCGCCGCCTACTCGCCAAGCACCCCGTGGGCATGCCACCCTGCAGCCTTCGTCCGCGAGCGCATGCCCATGTCCGAGCCCGTCTCCGCCCGTCCGCCCGAAGGCGACGCCGCCCTGATCCGTGCGGTCGGCACCTTCGCGCTCACTGCGGCGGTAATCAATGTCATTGTCGGCGGGGGCATTTTCCGCATGCCTTCCTCGTTGGCGGACAAGATGGGCGCGGCCGCGCCGCTGGCCCTGATCGCGGGCGCGTTAGCGATCGTGCCGGTGGCGCTGTGTTTCGCCGCGATCGGCAGCCGCACCCGCGCCACTGGCGGACCCTACACCTATCTCACCGCGGTGTTCGGGCCCTTTGTCGGCTTCGTCGCCGGCGCTTTGATGTGGATCAGCAACATCGCCTCCAGCGCCGCGGTGGCCGCCGCGTTATCGGTGCAGGTCGGCACCTTGCTGCCTGCGCTTTCCGATGCCAACGGGCCCTGGCCGCGCGCTTTGCTGCTGACCGCGGTCTATGCGCTGCTCTTCGCGCTCAACGCGTTCGGCGTGAAGCTCGGGGCGCGCGCGATCGCGATGCTGGCGGCGCTGAAGCTGACGCCGCTGTTCCTGCTCGCCTGCATCGGCTTGTTTTTCGTCGACTGGTCGCAGGTGAGTTTCGCCATCGGCGATGTGCCCTCGATGTCCGCGCTGGGCGCATCGATGGTGTTGGTGATGTTCGCCTATTCCGGCATGGAAACCGCACTGGTGCCTTCGGGCGAATTGCGCGATCCCGCGCGCAACGTGCCGCGCGCGACGATCGCCGCGATCCTGCTGGTGGTGCTGCTGTATCTCGGTCTGCAGATCGTCGGCCAGGGCCTGCTCGGCGCCGGGCTGGCCAGCAGCGGCGTACCGGTCGCCGATACGGCTGCGGCATTGTGGCCGTTAGGGCGCACGCTGCTGCTGATCACGGCATGCATCTCGATGGCGGGGTTCATGATGGGCAACCTGCTCGGCACTTCGCGCTTGGTCTACGCGCTCGGCCGTGACGGTTATCTGCCGCGCATCTTTGGCCGGGTGACGTCGCAACACCGTGTGCCGTTGTTCGCGCTGATCGCGCACGCGCTACCGGCGTGGATTCTCGCGCTGGGCGGGACGTTCGATACCTTGGCGCTGATTTCCGGAGGCGCGATCTGCCTGACCTACGGTCTGGTCGCCGCCGCCGCATGGCGCGCGCAACGCGTGGATCTGCGCGAGAACGGCGAGCCCTACGTGCTGGCCGGCGGGCCGCTGATTCCGCTGGTGTCGGTGGCGGCGATGCTGGCGATCGTCACCACGCTCAAACCCGACGAGTGGGCCGCGATCGGAATCGCCCTGGCGGCTTTGGTCGCGATCTATCTCATCCTGCATGCGATGCGCGCCCGGCGCGTGAAATGAACGCAACGCATCGGGTCGATCGTAGGGGCAGGTCTCCATGCGCATCGCACGATCGGCCGGCCCGTCGGCGAGGTTCCTCGGCCCGTCGTTCGATCTCTGAACGCTGATTTTCCAGGGCGATCACAATTTGCGCCCTTGCTGATAGACAAAACCGATCATTGCCGCCTCCGTGCAGGAGTAGGCTGTTGGCATCCCGGACCTTCCCCACCGGGACGGATGGGCGATCTTGATCTTGATCGTGAATCGGAATCCAATCCGGGCCGACCACGATCTGCACACGCATGCTCGCATTACCGCGTCCGGTCGACGTGTGTTTTCGTCACGTTGACGATGCCCCATTACGGTGCGACGCATGGCGGCTTGCCTCACGACAGCACGCCTCACGACAGCACGCCTCACGACAGCACGCCTTACGACAGCATGCCCCACAACCGCACGGTTCAAGAGGACACGATTCAAAGGGCATGACTCACGAAGGCATGACTCACGAAGGCATGGCTCGCAAGTGTGCAGATCGCCTCAACATGGAACGCGAACCCTTTCGCATCTTCAGGGAAATCAACGGAAATGAACGCAACTGCAAAGCACTCGCTCTCTTCGCTCGTTTTCGCCTGCACGACTGTGCTGGCCGCAACGATGCCCATGACCGCCGAAGCCCTCAGCTGGGAGCGCTTTTCGGGCCTGCCTACTCAACGTGAACAGCATCGTGGGGTAGCCGCCGTACAGGTCTGCACTGGCGCTGGTCACATCGCTGTCGGCGCACAAACGCCCACGGCCGGCGCTCCTCCCAACACCAACTTCCTGATCGAACGCCTGGATCCGAACGGCAATTTCGGCTGGCGCTATACGTATGACAGCGGGCGCCCGGAACAACTCGCGGAAGTGGTCGAGTACACCGACGGCACTGGCTTCGCCGTGGTCGGCACGATCGACCCGACCGGATCGCCCGCGGTCTCCGCGCTCACCCTCAGCAAAATCGATTGCAACGGCAACATGCTTTGGCATCGCACACTCGGCCCGACGACGGGCGTGAACGTGGCATGGGATCTGATTCGCGCCAACACCGGCAATGGCGTCACGACCTTCGCGGGCGATCTGATCGTCGTAGGCGAATTCACGCCGTCGACCGGTGGTCCGACCGTCGTCCGAGTGGCGCGCCTGCGCAACACCGGCGCACTGATCTGGATGAATCATTACGTTGCGGCCGGCGGTCTGAGCCTCAAAGGCCGCGGCATCGCCGAAGTCGATACGCCCTCGATCACCGACGACCTGGTCGTAGGCGGCGGGGTGGGCAACAACGGCTCGATCTTCCAGATTAACGGCGATACCGGCGCCTTCATCTGCGGGAGTCAACTGCCCGGCTTGGGAATTTCGCAGTTCAACGACATCACCCGCCACGGCAATGCGGTCATCGCGCCGGGGTTCACCGTGGTGGGAGAGACGCGTAACGCCACGAGTACGGGACAGATCTTCGTCGCCAGCTATCGCAGCACGACCTGCGCGCTGCAACGGCAAGTCCATTGGGGCGCCACCACCGCGGACGAAAGCGCGCAGGCGGTCACCACCGTGCGCGCCACGACCTTCACCGGCGTGCCGGATGGACAACTGCTGATCGTGGGGAACATGAAAGGGCCTTTCAGCACCAACCCCGGCAGCACCGATGCATGGTCGCACCTGATGGTGCCGATCAATCTCACGCCTTTCACCACCGGCGGGTATACCGGACAACGCTACGGCACGCAGGGCGCGGGCCTGGCCGGTATCGAAACAGCGGCGGGCGTGATCGAAACCGGAACGGACGCCTACTTCGTCGGAGCTTCCACTTCGGCCTGGGCCGGCGCCGATCCGCAGCACGCCTATACCGCGAGGATCTCTTTCAACAATATGAAAACGCTGTGCAGCGTGCCGTGGACCGCACCGGCGACCTTCCTGACGCCCAACACGGCGCTGACGGTCACGCCGACCGCAGTCGGTCCGGTGAGCCAATTGAATCCGCTGACGAGAACACCATTGACCACGCATGGTTATTGCTGCGCGATCGGGCCGTGATCACAGTCCGATCACGCTTTGTCGCGATCGGTGAAGGCACGGACCCGGCTATGGCCGGGTCCGTTGCGCAAGACCGAAGCCTTGATGCGGTTCACGGTACGATTGGCCTGGCGCTATGAAGTTTGCGTCGGCGGGGCGTGGGCTTCGATCACGGACGTGCGCCGAGCTCGAATCTGCGGGAGTTCGAGCGAAGTCTTCAAATTCCCGACAGCCGGATCAAACCTCGCGCCGGGCCAGCAGTATCGATCCTTTCCCCAGTTCCGGCAGATCGTGACGACGGATTAAGGCGCACCCCTCTTCGCGCAACCAGCGCTGCACTTGCTCGGGATCCTGCAAACCGGTGCCGACTTCGACCAGCAAGGTCAATTGGAACGAAGCGGTGAACCGCGCATGCGCGTCGTCGTGAAAATGCTCGTGCACCGCGATCAGACCGCCCGGCGCCAATGCGCGCGCCGCGCGCCGCACGATGTCTTCGGCGTGCGTCACCGAAAGATTGTGCAGCACCGACAGCAACAAGACGACATCGAACCCCAAGCCATCCTCCGCTGTGCCGAAGTCGTCGGTCTTCGCATCGCCCACACGTAGCGTGATCCGGTCTCGCAGGCCATGCTCTTCGATGATGCGCGGCGTCTGGGTCAGGCTTTCCGCCAGATCGAATACGACCGCATGCAACTGCGGATAACGCATGCACAGCGATGCGGCGTGCAGGCCGTGCGAACCGCCGATGTCGAGCAAACGCCGCGCGTCAGGCGGCGGTTGCACGCACTCGAGAAGATCCGGCGAGAAATAGCGCGCGAACGCCTCCATGTAGCGCGAAAACGACGCGCCCATCTCCGCACGACGCGTCATCTGCGCCCACATGGTCTCGGCCGGGCCGCCATTGCGGACGGCATCGGTGAGACCGGTCATCAATCTCAACGCCTCGGCGTTCCATAACAGCCCCGGGGTCAGATCCACGCGCGCCGTCGGCGAAAAATGCTGCTCGACGAAGGCGCTGTTGTGATACCTGCCATCGTCACCGCGATCGAGCAGGCCGAAAGCGGCCAGACAGCGCAGCAGGCCATCCATTCCGTGAACGCTGGCGTCGAGATCGAGCGCCGCCTCGGCGACGCTCGCCGCGCCGAGGGACAAGCGATGAAACACACCCAACTCGGCGGCTGCGGTCATCGCCGCGGTCTTCATCATCGGCAGATAGGCCGACATCATCGGAGCCGCCACTTGCGCTTCCTGATCGAAGACAGTGTTCTGTTCGTTCAAGCAATCTCTCCCTGGCGCGAGATTCTAGATTGAGATTTCCGTCTCAACAGGCCCGGCGCTCAATGCGTATTCCGATCGCGATGCCAGCCACGATGTTTGATGTCCAGATACAGACTGTAGGCGGCGGTGAACGAGGGAAAAAGGTTTTGGATGATGCCGACGGAATCCTGTTTTTGCGAGAACACGAAATAGCTCAGCGTCATCGCGCTGCCCGCCAGGCTCATATACCAGAATAAGCGCGGAATCACCGGTTTTCCATGGCGTCTGCTGGCGATGAATTGCACCAGCCAGCGACCACCGAACATCAACGCGCCGGTCAGGCCGATCAGCTTCCACGGCGATGCGTGCAGGCCGGTCCAGGCCAACCACGGAATCGGTGTGTTCATAAAATCCATACTGCCCCCTTGCTGCGATAGGCGGCCACGCGCGCAGCGTTCAACCGCCGCGCGTCCGCGATCACCGGTTAGAGTTCTTCGACCTCGGTGCGCTTGCTGCGCACGATCAACCAGGCCACGCCGCGCAGATCGCGCAGACCGACCAGGGCGCGGTTGAGGTTGTTGTACTTCGACACGCCGCTGGCGCGATGGCGGTGGTTCACCGGCACACTGACCGTCTTCCAGCCGCCGCGCTGCATCAGCGCCGGCAGATAGCGGTGCATGTGATCGAAATACGGCAGGTCGAGAAAAGCCTCGCGCTCGAACAGCTTGATCCCGCAGCCGGTGTCGGGCGTGGAATCGCGGAGCATGCGGCTGCGGATCGCGTTGGCGAATTTCGAGGCCCAGCGCTTGCTGCCGGTGTCCTTGCGATCGACCCGCCAGCCGGCGAACAGCTTGACCTCGGCCGGCGACTTGTCGCGCTCGGCCAGCAGTTTCGGAATATCGGCCGGGTCGTTCTGGCCGTCGCCGTCGAGCGTGGCGACCCATGCCCCACGCGCGGCCTTCACGCCGGTGCGCACCGCGGTGCTCTGCCCGCTCTGGTTCACGTGGCGGAGCACGCGCAGTTCCGGCACAGTCGCCTTCAGGCCCTGCAGCACGGCGAGGGTGTCGTCGCGCGAGTGATCGTCGACGTAGACGATCTCGAAGCCGCCGGCTTGCAACGCTGCATTGCCGCGCAAGGCGGCGACGATTTCGTTCACCAACGGCGTAACGTTGTCGCGTTCGTTGAAGACCGGGACGACGACGGAGAGATGGGGTGTGGTCATGCGGAGCGGTATCCGGATTCTTTCTGTGAGCGGATGGCGAGGATCACCACTTCATCCTTGAACGGGTCGTAGGCGTAGAGCGCGAGATGGCCCAGACGGTCGCGTCCGATCACCAGCTCGCACCGCTGCGTGTCCGCGCGGCGGCCGATGCGGGGATTGTTCGCCAGCACGTTCACTGCGGTCACGATATCTTCGACTCTGCCGATCGAGTCGGAAGTCTCGTGTGCCGAGAGGTGGGCGAGGATCCGCTCGAAGTCGCGTTCGACCTGCGCCGCAATGACAATCGTCGTCATGCATCATGTGCCGATGCGACGCGCGACCGGCAGCGGAACGTCCTCGCCCTGCGCACGGCGGCGAAGATCATCGCGCATGTCCTCCCACGGGATGCCTTCGCCGGTCGCGAGATAATGCTCGTGTCGCTGCCGCGCCTCTTCGAGGAAGGATTGCCGGCACTCCAATGCATCCGCCTTCTCCGCGATGGCGTCCAGGATCAAACCGTGGGTGGACGTGCCTTCAGCCTCGGCCAGCCGGGTCAGGCGAGCCTTCAACTCATCGGGGATGCGGATGGTGGTGGTGGCGGACATGGCGACGGACCGGGCGCGGGCTGGTGGGCTGGGCGATTCAGCGCGGCGCAATGTAGCACGGGTGTGCTACTCACGCCTCGACTGGCCCCGGCCGACCCACAGTACAGCGGCGGTTCTTTCCTCAACCGAGAGCTCAACCCCTTCGGATTCTTCGGTCCACCGCTCGTTGACCGGGTTGAAGACGAAAACCCGCAATTTCGGCTTCGTGAGCGCTTTCGTGACGATGCAGAGGCGATAGTTCTGTCGATGGTCTTGCGATTTCTTGTATTCGTTCGGCGTCAGCTCGATGTGGATTTGCGCTCCCGACAGACCCTTCGCTTCGATCAGCAGTGTGACGCCGCCGGGTTTTGACGCCTCCAAATCCCATCCCCGATTGTCGCGATGGACCGGTTCGACCCGATAGCCCATCCGTTCGTAATGGCGCTGGGCTTCGTTCATGCCGATGTCTTCGATCCGCTTGCGCATGGCCGGATCGGAAGACGTTCGGCCACGGCGGCGCGTTTCGCTTTCGGTCGGGTCTTTATCGAGGATTTTCCGAATTTCGGACACCCAGGATTTCACGGCTTTGTCCTGGGCGTACCACACATTCGACTGTCCCATACCGCCAGGGCCGCGCGGGACTGGCGCGATTGCCGTCCTTTCGTCTTCTTTCAGCAAACGGCTGTTTCCGGCGGGCGCGAGAAAATAATAGCCGTCGACTTTGTTGTTCTGATGCGTTTTCGAAAGCCACTTCTTCGGTTGGATGTGTCGATATACGCGTGCGTCGCGATACCAGCCGATAACGAACGTGCCGCCGCGAACGCCAGGCCTGCGTGCGGTAAACACCACATCCACACGATCGATCCACTCGTCTTTCGTCAAGGCGCCGAGTCGCTCGATCCGGATTTGTTCGCCGCGCGGCTGGACGTACCCGTACATCCGGTTGCCTGCCGCAAAAAAATTGCAGACCTCGTGTCCGTGCTTTTGCAAAGCGACGTATTTTCCGCCGCCGATGATGTTGTCCCGAGAGGAAATCCCGCGATATTCCCGCATCCATCCGATATTGCAGAACAAGATAGGCTTGGTCATGACATCCCTGTCATTGCGGTTCTCGTGTTGGGCGGACAATGCTCCTTTCGAGGCACTGTCTCCGGCCGTTTCAGTAAATTCCGCCGCCCGCCTGAGTCGACGTCACCACACCCGCTTCCGCCGTCAGCGTGTAGGCGCTACCGCCGTTGCGTTGCCACGTCGGCAGGTGGAAGGTCTCGCCGGCACGGATGCGGTCGACGGCGATGTTGCGGTAGGTCAGCGGGGTTTTGCTGCGGCAGACTTCGGGCTGACCCGGCGCGCGCAGGAAATAAACGTTGCCGATGCCGACCACGCTGCCGTTACCCTGGGCGTCGATCAACAGCGCGGTCTGCTCGTCCACCGCGATTCCACGCGGCGCGGCGCTCCAACCGGCCGTCGCGACGCGGCACAGAAAAGCCAGATCGCGCCCCATGCGATCGCGCGCGGCGAAATGCATGTCGCCGATGATCCCGCGCAACAGCGGCAGATCGACGAAATCGCGGGCCAAGGTCATGGTGCGATGGAAGGGGTCGGCCAGCGCCTGCGCCGAGGTCGCGCCCTGACTGGCAAGCGCGCTGTAGACGAACTGGGTCAGCACGGCCGTGCCCGCGCTGGTGCCGCCGAGCGGCGTGCCGCTGGCGATCAGCGCGTTGAGCGTGGTTTGCACCGGCGTGCCGGTCCAGTAGTTGATGTAATTCGATTGATCGCCGCCGGCAATCCACACTGCTTCGGCCTGCGAGAGGATCTCCGCCACTGCCGGGTCGTTGGCTGCGGCAAGCGTTGGAATGATGAGCGTGGACACCGAGTTCGAGGCCGGGCACAGCTCGCGCACGTAGGGGTTGTAGGCATCGGTGCCCGCTGCGCGGATCACCAGGAAATCGCCGTTGCCCGAGCGCTGGCACAGCCATTGGAACGCGGCGTCGACATCGGTGCTGCCGCCCATCAACACGATGCCCGGGGTCGGCGTCGGCGCGACGTCGGCGCTGTTGCCGAGGCGGAAATAGCTGTACGTGGGTTTCTTGGCGGCCCAGACGGGCGTGGCGGCGAGCAGGCCCAGCAGGGGCAGCGCGAGCGCGGTCAATACGGGACGAAGCACGGCGGTCTCCTCAGCGATGATCGATGTCCAGCCTTAGCAGGCTGTCGAAAGCAGGCGGTCGAAGGACAGCATGCGGTACGAGGAGATTATCGGACAGGGGTTTCAGCCGCGACGCTTCAGCCGTTCGAGAATCCCGTCGAGCGTATCGAGATCGGTGTAATGGATCACTAGCCGGCCTTTGCCGCCGCGGCCATGCAGCACGTTCACCTTGGTGCCCAGCGATTCGCCAAGATCGCGCTCCAAAGCGGCGATGTCGGCCTGCGGCTTGGCCTTTGTTGCGTTGGCGGCTTTAGCTTTGCCGCCAGTCGGCACCTGTCCGGCGCTGAGCTGCTGTACGCGGTGCTCGACTTCGCGGACCGACCAGCCGTTGTCCACGGCCTGGCGGGCCAGGGCGATCGCGGCTTGCACGGTCAGGGACAACAAGGCGCGGGCATGCCCCATTTCGAGCGCGCGGGGCGCGACTAGGGCGCGGATCTCGGGCGGCAGTTCCAACAGCCGCAGCATATTCGACACCGCCGCGCGCGAACGGCCCACCGCTTCGGCAGCCTGGGCGTGGGTGAGATCGAACTCCCCGATCAAACGCTGCAGAGCCTGCGCCTCTTCCAGCGGATTGAGGTCTTCGCGCTGGATGTTCTCGATCAGCGCCATCGCCACCACGGTGCGGTCGTCGACTTCGCGAATCACCACCGGCACTTCGGTCAATCCGGCCTGCCGCGATGCGCGCCAGCGCCGTTCGCCGGCAATGATCTCGTAGACCTTGCCGCCCTTGTCTCGCTCGATTTCGCGCACGACCACCGGCTGGATCACGCCCTGGGCTTTGATCGATTCGGCCAGCTCGGTGAGCTTGTCCGGATCCATCGCCCGCCGCGGCTGGTATTTGCCCGGCGTCAGCGCATCGATCGGCAGGCGATGCAAGGTATCGGTCGGCCTGGCTTCCAGCGCCGGCGCCTCCGCCGCGGCCTTGGGGCCGAGCAGAGCTTCGAGGCCGCGCCCGAGCCCTCCCCGCTTTTTGGCTGGGACATTCTTCGCGGCGGTCATGCAGACATCTCCTTCGCGGAATCGCGAGGTCTATTGCGGTCGGACGCGGCGCCGGATTGCTGGCGCTCGCGCTGGTGGCGCAGGATTTCCCCGGCCAGTCCGAGATAGGCGATCGCCCCGCGCGAACCACGGTCGTAGCCAACGATGCTTTGGCCGTGGCTGGGCGCTTCGGCCAGTCGAACGTTGCGCGGGATGATCGTGCGGAACATTTTTTCGCCGAAATGCGCGCCGAGATTGGCCGAGACCTCATTGGCGAGGTTGTTGCGCACGTCGAACATGGTGCGCAGTACGCCTTCGATTTCGAGCGCGGGATTGAGCTTGGATTTCAGCGCCTCGATCGTCTGCAGCAACGCCGAGAGGCCCTCCAGTGCGTAGTACTCGCACTGCATCGGCACCAGCACCGAATCGGCGGCGGTCAGCGCATTCAGCGTCAGCAACGACAGCGCCGGCGGGCAGTCGATGAGGATGAAATCGTAGCGCTCGCGCAGCGGCTCAAGTGCGCGCTTGAGCCGTTGTTCGCGCCCGGACTCGTCCATCAACTCGATCTCGGCGGCGGTCAGGTCACCGTTGCCCGGGAGCAGATCGAAAC
>SSEV01000150.1 GCA_008015095.1 Lysobacteraceae bacterium
GCCAGGAGGGCCTGGCGCTGCTGGCCTTCCTCGGGGGATTGAGCGCGGGCACCGGCATGGTGATCGTCAGCACGTTGACGCTCAGTCTGATGATCGGCAATCACTGGCTCACGCCGTTGTGGTTGCGCGGCGCGTGGTCGCCGCGGCGCGGCGACGCGCAGGCCGCGCCCAGCGATGGGCAACCCGATCTGCGCGGCGCGGTGTTAGTGCAACGCAGGGTCGGCATTCTCGCGATCCTGCTGCTGGCATGGGCCTATGGCCGACTGGTCGCCGGCAACGATGCGCTTGCCGATGTCGGCGCCCTGTCGTTCTCGGCGCTGGCCGCGCTGGCGCCGGCGATCGGTTTCGCGTTGTGGCGACCGCAAACCCCGCCGCGCGCGGTTCTCTCGGGCATCATCGCCGCGGTCGTTTTTTGGGCCTGGCTGTTGTTGGTGCCGGTGTTGGTCGAAGCGCGTGGGCTGCAGACAACGTGGTTGCGCGAAGGCCCCGGCGGTTGGGCGGTGTTTTCTCCCGATGCGTTCTTCGGCCTGATCGGGTGGAGCCGACTCGGGCGCGCCGTGGTGGTCAGCCTGTTCGTGGGCATCGTGGTGACCTGGATCGTGGCGGCGTGGCGGCATTCCGCGCCTCGGCGCGCGGCTGCACGTGGGCTGACGCTGGATACGCTGCGCGAAGCGGGGCGACGATTCCTGCCGCGCGAGACGGTGGACGCGGCATTGCTCGGCGCGCCGGCGACGGGCGCAGTGCCCGGCGCGCTGGAGGCGCGGTTGGAGCGCGAACTCGCGGCGGTGCTCGGCGCGGCGTCGGCGCGACTGCTGCTGGATGCGGCGCGGCGCGAAGTCGGGCGCGATTTCGACACCGTAGCGGCGATCGTCGGCGAAGCCTCGCAGGATCTGCGCTTCAACCAGCGTCTGCTCGAAGCCGCGCTCGAAAACATGAGCCAGGGCATCAGCGTGGTCGATCGCGATCTGCATCTGGTCGCATGGAATCGGCGTTACGCGGAATTGTTCGGTTACCCCCAGTCGCTGTTGCGCGTGGGAATGCCGGTCGCCGAACTGGTCCGCTACAACCTGCGTCATGGCTGGAACGTCGAGGAGGAAGTGGATAAACGTCTGCGCCATATGCAAGCCGGCACGCCTTATGTCAGCGAACGCGCGTTCCCTGACGGCACCGGCGGCGAAGGCATGGTGATCGAGATCCGCGGCAACCCGATGCCTGGCGGAGGCTTCGTCGCCACCTTCACCGATGTCACCGCCTTCAGGCGCGCGGAAGCGGACCTGATCCGCAGCAACGAAACGCTGGAGCAACGCGTCGCCGACCGCACCGCGCGCCTCGACCAGGCCCGCGCCGACGCGGAGCGCGCCAATGACGCCAAGAGCCGCTTTCTCGCGGCGATCGGTCACGATCTGCTGCAGCCTCTGCATGCGGCGCAGCTGTTCACCGATGCGCTGGCCGAGCAAATCGGCAATCCCGGACAGCGCGCGGCCGCGTTGCAGATCCGCGGCGCGCTGGATTCCACCGGGGATTTGCTCGCGGGCCTGCTCGATATGTCGCGCCTGGAAGCGGGCGGTCTGGCGCCGCAGATCCGTGCGTTCCCGCTGTCGGACGTGCTCGATCCCCTGGCCTCGGAATTCCGCGCATTGGCGGCCGAACGCGGGCTCGCGTTCCGCTATCGTCCGACCCGGCGCTGGGTGCGGACCGATCCGCAATTGCTGCGCCGCGTATTGCAGAACTTCCTGGCCAACGCCGTGCGTTATACCGAGCGCGGCGGCGTGCTGTTGGGCGTGCGCCGCGAAGGCGCTTCGTTGCGGATCGAGGTGCACGACACCGGTCCGGGCATCGCGCCGTCGCAGCAGGAGGCCATCTTCGAGGAGTTTCGCCGTGGCGAAGGCGCCGCGGGGCAGGGCCTGGGGCTCGGGCTCGCGATCGCCGAAAGGATCGCCAGGCTGCTCGATGCGCCGCTGCGCCTGCGCAGCCGCGAACGGCGCGGCACGGCGTTTTCGCTCAGCCTGCCCGCGGTCGAATCATCCCCGCAGGAAACGCCGCAAAGCCCGGCGCAAGGACTCGCCGGCGTGCGTATTCTCATCGTCGATAACGATCCCGTGGCCCTGAGCGCACTGCGTACGATTCTCGAAAGCTGGGACTGCCGCGTCGCCGCCGCCGCGGATGGCGTTTCGGCGCAGCGCGCGCTCGAGCGCGACGCGTCCGCGCAATTGTGGTTGTTCGACTATCACCTCGACGGCGGCGATACCGGCGTCGCCCTGCACACGCGATTGAGCGAACGCTATGGCGCGCGGCCGACCATGCTCTTGAGCGCGGACGGCAGCGGCGAAGTCCGCCGCATCGCGTTGGAACACGGACTGGGCTTGTTGCCGAAACCGGTGAAGGCCTTGGCGCTGAAATCGATGCTGCGCCGGTTGCTGGCGGCGCGCAGCGCGTAAGCGTCGGTGCAGGTCGGTGCAGGGTGGCGCGGCGCATGCTGCGCCGGGATGTTCGTATGCGCGCTGCATGCCGCACAATACGGCTGAACACGGACAGGGGCGGCAGGGATGCGTGATTCAAATTCGGCGCTGGCGAAATTGAAGGCGATGTTGGCCGCGGGCGCGATCAATCGCGAGGATTTCGAGCTGGTGGCCGCTGCGATCGCCGATACGACGGCTGTCATGCCGTCATTGCAAGCCGAACAGGCGGCCGTGATCGTCGATGGCCCCAACAACGGCCCGATCAACACCGGCACCCAGTTGCAGATCATCTACGAGGCCGGCACACGGGTTGGGGCCGATACCGAATGCCTGCGCCAGGCCTATCTGGCGCGGCTGATGCAGGAATGCGACCAACTGCCCCTGTTGGCCAACGACGAGGGCGCGCGCCTGAGCGCGGTGTACACCACACTGCTGGTGGCGGGCACGGAGCAACATTCATCGCAGCCGGGCCGCCCATCAGACACGTCCATCGGCAAGGGGGATGGGCGCGCGCCCGCGCAAACCGCGTTGGATCGCGCCAACGTGGCCCGGAAACTGGTGCTGTTGGGCGGCCCCGGCAGCGGCAAGACCAGCTTCGTGCATATTCTTGGTCTGGCGATGGCCAGCGAGCTGCTGCACGCAGCGGTCTATCCGCTGGCAAGGTTGACCGTCGCCGTGCGCCGCAGCGAAGAAGAACAGCAACCGCAGCCGCAGCGCTGGGACCACCCTGTCTTGCTGCCGGTGCGCGTGGTGTTGCGTGAGCTGGCCGCTGAACTGCCGGCCTCCGAGGGCGAGATCAACGCCGAAACCCTGTTCGGCTATATCGTCAGGCGCTTGCAGGCGGCGGGGCTGGGCGAGTACGCACCGCATCTCAAACGCGAACTGCTTGAACAGGGCGGCCTGATTCTGCTGGACGGCTTGGACGAAGTGCCGGACGCCCTGGAGCGCCGCAGCCGGATCAAGAAGGCCGTCGAAACATTTACCCGGACATTTCAGCGCTGCCGCTACCTGGCCACCAGCCGCACCTATGCGTACCGGCAGCAGGACTGGAAACTCAGCGGCTTCGTCGAAGCGCAGTTGCTGCCGTTCACGCCCTGGCAGGTGCAGGACTTCATCGATGCCTGGTACGCGCACATGGTCG
This sequence comes from Lysobacteraceae bacterium, assembly GCA_008015095.1. Classification (GTDB taxonomy): domain Bacteria; phylum Pseudomonadota; class Gammaproteobacteria; order Xanthomonadales; family Xanthomonadaceae; genus Lysobacter_I. Next base: position 3,601 of record SSEV01000150.1, read on the forward strand.
CGCTGTGCCGCTTGTCGCCCGCTGAAGCGGACCGCCGCGCCCAGCGCCTGAAACAGGCGGCAGCGCACAACCCGCGCATTGCGGAATTGGCCGAGCGCCCCTTGCTGCTGACCCTGATCGCGAAACTGCAGACCGAAAAAACCGGCAGCCTGCCGGAGAAACCCGAAGAACTGTACGACCAGGCTGTGGAGATGCTGCTGGAGGAATGGGAACGCACCAAGCCGCGGCGAGGCCAAGGTGAGACCGATGAACCGGAACCCAGCCTGGCCGAATACCTGCGCACCGACCGTGAGCGGATCCGCAAGATGCTGGACAAGCTGGCTTTCGAGGCGCATCGCGACCAGGCCGAACCTGATGGCACGGCGAATATCCCCAGGCAGCGGCTGCTGGCCGCGTTGGTGGATTCGACTGACGCCGACGTGAAACCCGAGCGCCTAGTGGAATACCTGCGTGACCGCGCCGGCCTTCTGAGCGAGCACGGTGTCGGGGTCTATCAGTTTCCGCATCGTTCTTTCCAGGAATATCTGGCGGCCTGTCACCTCACCGGCGGCGATTTCCCGGACACGTTGGCGGCCCTGGCCTGCCGCGACCCCAACCGCTGGCGCGAAGTAGTGGCGCTGGCGGCCGCAAAGTCCAGGCGCGGCAACGCAGCCAGTGTGTGGCTGTTGGCGGATACCCTCTGCCCCGATCCGGTGGACAGCAGCACTGCGGCGTTGCACCAGGCGTTGCCGACCGAGGCCGCCTGGGGGGCGCTGCTTGCCGGGCATGTCCTGACCGAGCACGCCGAGTTGGGTGCGATGGCGCCCAGAGATCACGGCAAGCGCCGCCGCATCCAAGCATGGCAACAGGCATTGCTGCGTCGCCCGGCATTGCCCGCCGCGGAACGTGCCCTGGCGGGGCGCTCATTGGCGGTGCTGGGTGACCCGCGGCCTGAGGTGACGACGCTGGATAGCATGCAGTTCTGCTATGTGCCTGCGGGGCCGTTCCGGATGGGTGGGCAGCAATTCAACAATGAAAAGCCATGCCACACGGTCACCCTGGATCCATACTGGATCGCGCGCTACCCGGTCACCGTTGCGCAATGGCGGGACTATGTGCAGGCCGGTGGGGGCCGGCCCGGAGAGACGGAGAGCCTCGAAGGGCCGTTGAATACGCCTGTGGTCCGGATCAGTTGGCATGAAGCCCTGAATTTCTGCGCCTGGTCGCAAACGCGCTGGGCCGGCCGTCTGCCGCCGGGGTGGCGAGTGCGCCTGCCCTCCGAGGCGCAATGGGAAAAAGCGGCGCGCGGCGGCCTGCATGTGCCGGCCGTCGCCTGTCTTGCCGGCATTGATGCCCTGAGGATGGACATGTCCGGCGGGATGGAAGACAACCCTCACCCCGAACGGGAGTATCCCTGGGGGCAGGCATGGGATCCCGATCACGCCAATGTGGAATTCAGCATAGGCGGCCCCAGCGCCGTCGGCGCCTTCCCGAAAGGGGGCAGCCCCTATGGCGTCGAAGACCTCAGCGGCAATGTCTGGGAATGGACGCGCAGCGTCTATGCACCCTATCCGTACTCAGACAGTGATGCCTCGCCTGATGATTCCAACACTATCGTGGTGCGCGGCGGTGCCTGGGACCTCCGTCGCGACGATGCGCGCTGTGCCGTTCGCGGCGGGCCTCGCCCCGGCGACCGCTACAGCAATCTGGGTTTCCGTGTGGTGTTGTGTGTTTCCCCTGTTCGATCCTCGGTGGACTGAGCGCTCTGAACTCCGGTTCTCGGCAGGCTCTGTCCTCAAGAGGGGGTGCGGGGGAGACTTCCCCCGCTGTGCGTATGTCAGCCGTGCTGTGGCAAGGCCTGGGCCGGCGATCTGTCCGAAAACGCGGTTGGGGTGTCGCTTGCATCGGGCGTATTCGATGAATACGGATGCGGTTTTTGACCTTGAGTAGGGGCAAACCACACCGGTACTTGCCAGACCCATCGGGCGGCGGGCAGGACGTCCGCCGTTTTTCGATTCGCCAATGCGTTATGAACTGCGGCGGGGGAGGGCTCCCCCGCGCCCCCTCGGAGGACAGAGCATCAGAGCATGAGAGATCAGAGCTTCCCGAGCCCGGAGGATCGAACAGGGGAAACACACAACACCACACGGAAACCCAGACCGTCGCCGCGGCCGCCGGGGTGAGGCCTGCTGCGAAAGGCACAGCGCGCATTGTAGCGAGGGGAGTGCCAGGCACCGCCGCGCACCACGATCAGGCCCGCATGACCAGGCGCCACCTCAATCTCTGATGGCGGATAGGCGGCATACCCGCTGCGGGTCCATTCCCAGGCATTGCCCAGCATGTCATACAGGCCGAAATCGTTCGCCGGGAAACTGCCGACAGGTGCCTTGCCTTGGATTCCGGTGTCCCTGTAGTTCGCACGTTCGGGGTCCGGGTGATCGCCCCAGGAAAAGACCTGCCCGACCCGGCCGCCGCGGGCGGCTTTTTCCCACTCGCGTTCGCTGGGCAAGGCCACCCGCCAGCCCTGCCGGCGAATCAGGTCCGCCCAGGCCGGGGCGTCGGCGCCGGCGATCTCGTGCAGCCGCTGGTGCAACCAGCCGACATAGGCCTGGGCATCGTTCCAACGCACGTCAGACACCGGGTGGTTGTCCGGCCCCTGCAATGCCTCCTTGGGGGCAGCCTGATAGCCGCTGTGCCGGACGAAGGCGCGGAACTGCGCCACCGTCACCGGGTAGCGCGCGATCCAGAATTCCGGAGTGGGGGTGGGCTGGTCGTTGATTTTGTCATCGTCTATCGCTTTTGCCAGCGATTGCTCGATCCGCGCGCGGTCCGCAGGACTTACCCCGATACGGAACTCGGGGTCGGCCGGAATGCGGACAAACCCCAGCGCATCGTCGGCGGGCAGATAGAAGCGCTGCGGGTCGAAGCGCGGGTCGCCCAGGTGTGTCAGCACATGGCCGATGCGTGCGCGCTGCGGCGCGCGCAGGCCGCCATCATCGGGATGCACCGGCAGCGCGGCCGCCAGCCAGCCGCGCACGCGCTGCAGGATCTGTTGCGTATGCGGCTGGGTCTGCAACAGGCTTTGGCCCAGCTCATGCAATTGCAGCCCTGCAAGTTCGGCGCGCCGCCAGTGCATCGGCCCAGGGGTGCATGTACGGCAGAAGGCCCCGATGTCCTGATGGTCGACCAGTGCGTCGGCAGCCGCGGCGCCGTGGTCCGGCCCCGCCACCTTGGCGGCCAGCGGCAACACCACGGCCCAATGATCCGGGGTGTCCTGGGTCAGGCGCAGGCATTCGCTGCTGAATTGCCGGCTGCCGCCCAGGTAGCAGGCTGCCAGGTATTCGCGGAAGGTGCGATGCGGAAAGGTGAACTGGTGAACGCCGTCGCGTTGCCCCTGGCCGGCCAGCAGGCCGGCGCGCTGTTCGATAAAGCGCAGCATGACCCCGGCCTGGTCGTAGCTGCCGCCGAACAATGGCCGCAGCGCATCCAGCAGTTCGTGCTCGCCGATATCCAACTCGCCTTTGCGGCCAACGCTGCGCGCATGCACGGTAAACGCCAGACGCTGCAGCACCACGCGGACGTCGGACAGCCGTAACTGCGGCATGCCCAGTTGTTCGCGCAGGGTCTTTTCCGCGCCGCTGTTGCTATGGTTCCAGCGTTGCAGCAGCAATTCCACCGATTCGTGGTACAGGTCGGCGCGGTCGTCCGGCAGGCGGCCGCGGTTGCTGTGCAACAGGCTCATCAGGGTCAGCAACAGCGGGGTGCTCGCCAGTTCCGCCAGGTCCGGCCGGTCGCGCGCCGCCAGCAGATCCTGATGTTTTTCCGCGGCCTGCTCGGGCAGGCACCAGCCGCGCTGCGGCAGCGCCGCATACCAGGCGCCGATGAACTGCTGGACCTGGGTGTCGTCGAAACCGTCCAGGGCATACACGCCCTGCAGCGGATCGGGTGTTTCCTGCGGCCAGGCATATGGGCGCATGGTCAGCACGAAGCGGCAGCGGTCGCGGTAGCCGTCGATGAATTGCCTAACCGCCGCCTGCACCCGTTGCCGGCGTTGCCTATCGCCGCATTCGTCCAGGCCATCGAACACCACCAGCGCGCCGTGGCGTTGGGTCAGCCGTTGCAGAAAGCGCAGTTCGGCCTGCCCCGGGCCGATGCCGCGAGCATGCAATTCGCGACTGAGGTGATCCCACAGGTCGCCGGCCGTGGCCGGCGCATCGCCCTGCGGCAACTGGTCGGCGAACCGGCGCAACTCGATGTGGATCGGGAACAGTGCGCCAAACGACCACCCCTCGCCCAAGTGCCGGAGTTCTTCGGGATGACCGCGCGCGGCCTCGGCCAGCGCCAGCAGCACGCGCGCGCAGAAACTGCTTTTGCCACCGCCGGGTTTGCCCAGCAGGGTCAGGCTGGAGTGGGCCGCCAGGGCTTCCAGGGCGGTCACTGGGCGCAGGGTCGCTTTATCGGACAGGATGTCCCGGAAGCCTCCGTCCGGTTGCGCGTCCTTGAATTGTGAGAATCGGGCTTTCTTGCCGGCCGTGGCGCGCAGGTAGGGCAGGCCGCGGTCTGACCCGACGAACTTGACCCTTTCCTGCAAATCGTCGAGAAAATCCTGAAGCCGTTCTTCTTCGTCGATCTGCAAGGTGGTGTTCAGCGGCACATACACATCGCCCAGTTGCAGCGGCTGGCGCCGGTTCTGGTCTAGTGTGGCGTCGATCTCGCCCAACGGCAGCAGACCGAGCCGATGGCCAAGACTGTGCAGGTACAGCGCGATGAAGTTCTGCAGGTCCTCTTCCTGCTCGCCGGCATGCACGGTCTGGTGGATATGTTGAATCCAGTCGCGGCCGATGAAATGGCCGTTGCTGACGCGCACGCCTTGACCGACCACGGCGCCGCCCTCGGTTTCAATCAGGGGGCGTGCTTCCGCCTGGGCCAACTGCGCGGTTAATTCGGCGATTTTGCGGCGCAGCGATTCGGGATCGTCGCCATCGCGATGGCTGCCGGAGGGTGGGGCCGTCATTCGTCGCTACCGGGCTTGTGATCACGGCCGATGAAATGGCCGCCCTGAATGCTGACATTCCCGCCGATATGAGCACCGCCATCGGTTTGCACGATGGTTTGCTGGCCGGTGTTGATCGACCCGGTGTTGGGGCCGTTGATCACGACCGCGCCGCGGTCTGCGCGGATCGCGGTGATCTCAGGCAGTGACGCTCCGGCTGCGGGCGCGCCGCCGGGTGGGCTGAAGCTGATCGTTCCGTCCTTCGCAAGACGGTACAACTGCTGCAGGAATTTCAGTTGCAGCTCCTGCAGGTTTTCGTAGCGGGTTTCGAAATGGCCGATGTCCTTGAGCCGCTGCTTGAACGCTTCCACGCTGCGGCGGTCATCGTCGCTGACTGCCTTTGCGGGATCGGCAGGCTTGTAATAGGTGTAGATCAAGGGCTTTCCAGTCGCCTGGAACTGTGCGTACGCCACTTCGAATTCTTCGCGGCTGTATTGCCCCACCTTGCTGTGAAACAGCAGCACGAACACGTCGCACGCGCGGATCGCCTTGTTGTATTCGTCCTGCAGGCGGGTCGGCGAAACGCTGTCGCGGAAATGCTCCCAACCGATCACTTGCAGAAACACGCCCTGTTCGTACCAGGCGTTGTTCTGCTCCATGATCAGTTCGTGGAAAGACCTGCGGTCTTCCCACAGTTCGAAGGAAGACGCGATGAAGATTCTGGTATGCGTTTTGCCGGCCACTGACGCCCCCTGTCGTTCCTTGTTGTCGTTCCCTGTGATTAGGCAGAGTGTAGCGCGGCACTACCGAGGTTGTGATCCGTCGCGCATTGGGCAGGGCTGGTATGACGGGGACATGATGAGTGAACCGGATGAGTGAACCGGATGCGTCGCCGAAATCAGTGAGACGATCGGGTCTGGATTGGGTCTGGGTCGGGGCTGAAGCCCCTCCTACAACAGAGGATGTCCGATTCGGATGTCCGGTTCGGATTGCCGACCCGGACTGCGTAGAGCGGCGCTTGCTCCGCTGCCATCATTTGTTCCACTGCCACACTCAAACCCTACAATGGCCGCTTCCGCGAAGGACGTTGCGCATGCCTTACACCCCGATCGTCGCCACGCTTGGTTACGTGCTCTCGCCGGACCGCCGCCATGTCCTGCTGATCCACCGCAACGCGCGCGAAGACGACCAGCACCTGGGCAAGTACAACGGCCTGGGCGGCAAGCTCGAACGCGATGAAGACGTGGTCGCGGGCATGCGTCGCGAAATCCACGAAGAGGCCGGCATCGAATGCGAAGACATGGCGCTGCGCGGCACCATCAGTTGGCCTGGGTTCGGCAAGCAGGGCGAGGACTGGCTGGGTTTCATCTTTCTGATCACCCGTTTCAGCGGTACGCCCTACGAGCGCAATCCGGAAGGCGCGTTGGAATGGGTTGCGGTGGACAAAATCCTCGACTTGCCATTGTGGGATGGCGACCGCCAATTCCTGCCGCTGGTCTTCGATGACGACTTGCGCGGCTTCCACGGGGTGATGCCGTATCGCGACGGCAAGATGGTGTCGTGGGCCTGTTCCAGGGTTTGAGCGCGCGATCGTGGTTTGCGCCCGCGTTGCGCTGCTGACGATCGTGTAATGCGCGGTTGCGACCGTTTCGGTGGGATGCGATACGGCCGCGGGCCTGTGCGCTTGCGCTTCGTCGCGAGCGCCGTGTCGGGCCGCCGCAGGAGCGTTGGAACGCGCCTGCCATACGCCCCATGCCGCGGCCAGGATTGTGATCGCCGCGAGCGCCAACCAGTGGAGTTTGATTCTGGATGTCAGCATGCGATGCGGAGCATGCGCGGGCTAGAGCGGGCTTGGTTCGGGCAGGCGCATGCGTTGACTCAGTACAGGTCCGTGCGCTTGCGCGGTTTCACTGCCTGAAACACGCTGTAGCCGAGACTGATATCGGTGATGAAACGGGTGATGACGGCCGGGATGGCGATGCAGGCATGCACCAGCGCCGCCGCCGCGCAATAGCCGCCGTATTCCAGCGCGCGCAAGGACAAGCAGCGAACTGTCGCCGTGGTTTCCAACACCTCCGCGCGCAGCGCCTGAACATCCTGCCAGCGGCCCGCATCCACATCCGTACGCATCGCGGCCGGATACAGGTTACGGCTGCGGCAACCGCGCAGGTAGGCCCGCCACATCCGTTTCGGCGCCAGCGCCAGCCCGGTCGAAAGCGCGATCAGATTCATCACCCCCAGGGTCGGCGAGACGAACATGGACCCCGTGCCCAGTTCCCAGGCGCTGACTTCGCCCTCGCCGATGCGGCCGACGCTGTAGCCGGTGATGAGGTGATGCAGGTCGTGGTACTTCAGGAAGCGCCGCCGGGTTTCGATGTTCGGCAGCGGCACCAGCATGCAGCCGGTATAGACCGGCACCGTCAAAGGACGCCGGCCGATGGTCTCGCCGAAGCCGTGCTTGCGGTAGAACACCGAAAGGGTGTCGTCGAGGCTCATGCGCTATTCGCAGGGGGCGTCTGCGCGGCATGCAATTCGAGCAACCGCTGGCGCGTGGCGTCGTCGCATGGCGCGATCGTGGCTTCGCCGCGCGAGCCTGCGGATTCAGCGGGCATGGTTGGCGTCCGTCTGTCGCGCCGGATCGCTGATCTCCAGTTCGCGCAGGATCACGCTGGCCTGGGTGCGATTGCGTGCGCCGAGTTTCTCGAAGATCGCGCTGAGATGGGCTTTGATCGTGCGTTCCTGCACATCGAGGCGATCGGCGATCTGTTTGTTGAGCAAGCCTTCCGCGACCAGGGCGAGAACGCGGAACTGCTGTGGAGTGAGGCTGGCGAGGCGCGCGGCGAGATCGGCGTCGCCGGGCGCCGATCGCGCGCGCGCGACAGCGGGGCGCAATGCAGGCGGCAGCCATTCCTCGCAGGCCAGCACGGTGCGGATGGCTTCGCGCAACTCTTCCAGCCCTGCGCTTTTGGGGATATAGCCGGCGGCGCCGTGGTCCAGGGCGCGACGGATGATCTGCGGGTCTTCGTTCGCCGACACCAGGGCCACCGCCACTGCGGGGAACTGCGCGCGAATCGCAGCCAGGCCGGCGAGGCCATGGTTGCCGGGCATGTGCAGATCGAGCAGCACCAGGTCGATCTCGGGCCGCTTTTCCAGGATCGTCAGCACTTCCTCCAGGGAGGCGGCTTCGCAGGTGTGCACATCCTCCATGGCCTCGGACGCCGCGCCGCGCAATGCGGCCCGGAACAGCGGATGGTCGTCGGCGATCAAAAGCTGCGGCATCGGCGTGCGAAGAGCTCGATATCCGCAAAGCCTATCAGAGACTATCGATCCGGCGATGTGACGTTCGCATCGTCGAATCCATACGCGGGCCAGGGACGGCCCGTTCGCGACCGGCGCAAAGCGTAGGATCGCGGCCGCGATCGCGCCTTCGATCGCGCCTTCGATCGCGCCTTCGATCGCACCCTCGATCATGCCCTCGATCGCGCCCTCGATCGCGAACATGCGCCGAGATCGAAGCCGCAGACGTTTGAGCAGGATGTTCCAACGTCCGCCGGCCGAATCAATCGACAGGCGCTCACGGCCGCATGCGCATGGCATGCGTCGGCAGTGCTGGTACGAAGGTACGATGCCGGATCGCCGCCGGGCTGCTACGTTGGGAAGTTATGAACACGATCGACTGTTTGCGTTCCATGCTCGTCCTCGCGCTTGTCGCGGCGCTGACCTCCTGCGTCGCGGGCGCGCGCCGCGAGGAGGGCGTTCAGAAGACTGTTTCCGGGGAGCCTGCGATGTTTCGTGCCGAACGCGTCACCGTCCATCGCGAAGGCGATGATCTGTTGACGGCGGGTCTGGGCCTCGACGGGCTCAAGACGCTGTTGCCGCCGCAGTTCGCCGACCCTGCCGCGCCGACCGTGGCCGAACTGCGCCGGCGCGCGATCTGGAATAACTGGCGCGGCATCGCAGACCTCGGCCCGGGCGGCGGTTACGGCAGCCTCTATGGCAGCACCGCGGCGACACCTGGGCGGGAATACTCGGCGCTGGCGACGCTGCCTGGTGCGCGTCATCCGCATCGGGTGCTGACGCAGGTGCCAGACGCCTTCGATCACGCCAAGCGCTGTGTCCTGCTCGCACCGGCATCCGGATCGCGCGGTGTTTACGGCGCGATCGCCGTCGCCGGGGCCTGGGGGCTGCCCAAGGGCTGTGCGGTGGTCTATACCGACAAGGCCGCGGGCACGGATTACGTCGATCTGGATGCGCGCAGCGGCGTGCGCGCCGATGGCAGTCACGGCATGGGGGAAGGCGCGAATCCGCTCGCCTTCGCACCGGACATGCCGGTCGGCGCGAGTGGCGTCGCGTTCAAGCACGCGCATTCGCAGGACAACCCCGAGGCCGACTGGGGCCGGCATCTGAAGCAAGCCGCCGAGTTCGCTTTGCGCGCGCTCGATGAGGCCTTCCCGGAGCAGGCCCCGTTCACTTTCGCCAACACGCGGATGATCGCGGTCGGCATTTCGAATGGCGGGACCGCGGTGTTGCGCGCCGCCGAGCTGGAAGGCGCATGGCTCGACGCCGCCGTGGCCGGCGAACCGAATATCTACGTCGAAGGCGAAGGCGGCCGCGCGTTGTACGACTACAGCACCGAGGCCGCGCTGCTGATGCCCTGCGCCTTGCTGCATCTGCAGAATCTGCCGCAGCCGCCGTTGCAGGCGCAGGCCGCGCCCTTGTGGACGTTGCGTTGCGCGTCGCTGCGCGCGGCGGGACTGATCGACGGCGCCGACGCCGCAGCGCAGGCGCGCGACGCCTATCAACGCATGCGCGCGTCGGGCTGGACCGACGAGGCCTTGCGCGCGGGCGCGCTCAGCGTCGGTTTCGACCTCTGGCGTGCGGTCGGGGTCACCTACGCCTCGGCCTACGGCCGGTACGGCGTCGGCGAACATCCGTGCATGTATGCGTTCTCCGCGCAGAATCCCGATTTCAGCGCGCGCGCGGCCACAGCGCAGGAGCGTGCGGCGTGGTGGGCCGATGGCAGCGGCATCCCGCCTGGTGCGGGGGTCGGCATCGTCGACGGCAAACTCGCCGCGCCCGATGTCACGTTGCCCGGTCTGCGTTGCCTTCGCGCGCTTTGGGAGCAGGATTCGACCGATGCGCGGCGCGTACGCGAGGGCGTCGCGGAAACGCGCGCTTCGCCGCCGCGCAAAGGGCTTCCGGTGACCGTGATCCACGGTCTCGACGATGGCCTGATCCCGGTCGCCTTCAGCAGCGCGCCCTACGTCGCGCGCGCGCGCGCGGCCGGGCGCGACGTGCGCTTCTGGCAGGTGCGCCACGTCCAGCATTTTGATGGTTTTCTCGCACTGCCGGATTACGGCGCGCGCTATCTGCCGTTGTTGCCATACGTGTATGCCGCGCTGGATCGGACAATGGCGCATCTCGACGGCGAAGGCGCGCTCCCGGCGGACGCGCTGATCGAGACCAGCCCGCGTGCGGGTAAGGCGTTGGGCATGGAACATCTGGCCATTCCTCACTGACGCTTGCCCGCCTGACGCCGGCTCAGCACTCACCTTGCAGGCTGTTCGCAAGCGCCGGGTGATGGCTCCGATGCGGAGCGGTGGCGAACACGACGCCGTGGGCCCTCACGGCGCTCGCCGCGTTATGATCATGGCTCTCCGCCGACACAGGGGTGCGTCACGATGCCCGGTCTGATGCGCACGCTGCGGGTTGCGTCGTTCTCGGCGCTGATCGGCGTCATCGCGATGACGCTCGGCTGCGAGGCGGGCTCCGCATCGATCGCGCCGGCGCAGAATGCGGGGGTGCATGCGGGCACGCTGCGCGATCATTCGAACGCGAAGCCCGCCGATGCGGGCCATGCGACCGCTGCTGAAATTTCCGAAGCGATCGACGCCGCCCCGCCTGCGGGCTCTGCGCGCCCGCTGCCGTTCGCCGGGCGCGAAACGGTCAGCGTGGCCGAGCTGTTCGCAGCGATGCGTGAAGAAGCGGCCGTGATCGCGACGTCGCCTGCGATCGGCCGGGACTACAGGCGTTTGCTCGCGCGCCATCGGCTGCGCGAAGCGGATCTCGCGCTCGACGACTATGTCCGGGTCAAACTCGCGTTCGAAGCCACGCGCGCGGGCGGTCTGTGGGGCGTGGCCTGGACCGTGACCGACCGCCAGCCGCAGTCCGATGCGGTGTGGGCGCAATGGCGCGCCTTGCGTCTGCCTGACGATCGCTTGCCCGATATCACCGCGACCGCGGAGTGCGACGAACTTTCGGCGCTGTTCGCCTTCGTCGCGCATGGGATGGGGGTTTCGCGCAAATCGCGTCTTGGTCTGTTCTGGCCCACCCACAACCATACCGTGGCGGTCTGGATGATCGAACACGCGCGCGGCGAGACGCGGATCGTGGCGCCGACGTCGCAGATCTTCCTCGATGGCGCGCAGAGTCTCGATACGCGGGGGTTCGACCCGACGCGACAGCGGCGCATCTACGACTATCGGCGCGAAGACGCCGCTGCGACGACACGGTTGCCGGCTGCGCTCGCGCGTGGATTCATCGCCGCGCTACGCCGCGACGGCGGTCGTGGCGAAGACGAATTGCAACGGAATCGCAATGCGCGCGAAAGCAGACAATGGCGACAGCTCGGGCGTCGAGGTTGAAGCGGCGTTGATCTTGAGCGTAGGCATTGATCCGTTCCGGCAGGGGCGGCAGGCCTCGCCCAGACGCTGCGGAACCTGTGCATGCCGGAGAGGTTCCGCGTGCAGGGATTGCGGTCTTGCGGAATAGGCGATCGTCGATGCTCGGGCCGTCGTGGTCGATTGCTATGATGTCCGCTTCTGATGCGGAGTCGGACGATGTGGACTGCGAAGGGAGGTAGCGGCATGGGAGATCCCGGATTCGGCATGGCCGGCGATGCCGGTGCGATAGCGCAGCGTTACTGGCAGGCCTGGAGCGATGCTCTGCGTTCCGTGGGAACCGGGGCTGCGCCGGGCGGCGGGGATGTCTGGCAGGCCGCAGTCGATGGTTGGACGCGAATGGCGGGCGGTGGACGCAGTGGCGGCGATGGCCTGGGCGATACGGTCGAACGTTTCGCCGCACAGGCCCGGCACTGGTTCGGCGCGATGCAGGACGTCGCCGGTAGATTCGCTGGAAAGTCCGCAACGGCGGGCGATATCGTCGAAGCCTGGAAACAGGCGATGGGCGCCTCCGCCGACAACCCCTTCGCGGGCCTGTTCTCCGGCATGGCCGGTCGCGGCCAATCCGGTTTCGATCAGGGGTTCGGGCAAGCCTCGCCATTGTTCGGCGCGATCTCGGGCGCTTCGTTCGGCCCCTCCGCGTTTGCGGGGCTGCGTCAGGATGGACAAAACTGGCTGCGCATGCCGGCCTTCGGTCTGGCCCGCGAACATCAGGAGCGCTGGCAGGCGTTGATCTCCGCCCAGCTCGAACTGCAGCAGAAAAACGATGAATACAACGCTTTGATGTTCGAAGCGGGGCGCGACGCTTTCGAGCGTTTCGAACGCAAGCTCGCCGAGCGCAGCGAACCCGGCCGCCAATTGCAGTCTGCGCGCGCGCTGTTCGATCTGTGGATCGACGCCGCCGAAGAGGCCTACGCCGAGATCGCGCTTTCGCAGCGCTTCCGCAGACTGTACGGCGAACTGGTCAATGCGCAGATGCGGGTGCGCGCAGGCATCCAACGTGAAATCGAGAACGTCTGCGCGCTATTCGGTATGCCGACCCGCACCGAAGTCGACGCCACGCATCGCAAGGTCGCCGAGCTCGAACGACAGTTGCGACGGATGCGTCAGACGTCGGCGCCGTCAGCGCCGACCGGCAAGCCGACGGCGCCGAATGCGAAGACGCCCAAAGCAGAGACGCCGAAGGAGAAGGCGCCGAAAGAGAAGGCGCCGAAAGAGAAGGCGCCGAAAGAGAAGGCGCCGAAACCCGATGCGCCGAAGACAGCCGCTGCGGCTGGGCAAGCGTCTGTCAGGCAAGCGTCTGTCAGGCAAGCGTCTGTCAGGCAAGCCGCAGCGAAAAAAACATCGGTCAAGACGCCGGCCAAGACACCATCCGCGACACCGAAGCCGGTGCGCGCCGTCGCCAAGTCCGCCGCGCGCCGGGCTTCGTCGCCCATCGCCATCGCGATGCCTGAACCGCTGAAGCCGATGCCCGCCCAGGCCCGCACGTCCGCGAAGAGGAAGCGCTGAGACGTATAGCCCGTTCGATGTCAGTCCCGAAAAACTGGCCGATGAAGCGGCCGAATTGCAGCGGAAACTCGGCGCCGGCCTCGGCACCTTGCGCGACCTCGACGAGGTGCGCTACGGGGCCACCGCCAAGCAGGAAGTGTGGCGCGACGGCAAGGTCGTGCTCTACCGCTTTCTCGGGCCAAAGCCGCCGACCGCGAAGATTCCGATCCTGATCTGCTATGCCCTGGTCAATCGTCCGTATATGGTCGATCTGCAGGACGACCGTTCGCTGGTGAAGAATCTGCTCGCGCTGGGCGAGGATGTCTATCTGATCGATTGGGGGTATACGGACCGTTCCGATCGTTTCCTGACGCTGGAAGACTATATCGAACGCTTCATCGACGGCGCGGTGGATCATCTGCGCGCCGCGTATGCGCTCGATGCGATCAACCTCCTCGGCATCTGCCAGGGCGGCGCTTTCTCGCTGAGCTACTGCGCGCTGCATCCGGAGAAGGTCAAGAACCTGATCGCGATGGTCACCCCGGTGGATTTCCATACCGACGACAACATGCTTTCGAATTGGACCCGCGAACTGGATATCGATCTGTTCGTGGATACCTTGGGCAACGTGCCCGCGGACCTGATGAATCTCTGCTACCTCACCCTCAAGCCCTGGCGGCTGTTCGTGCAGAAATACGTCGGCATGGTCGACATCCTCGATGACAAGAAGGCGATGGAGGATTTCCTGCGTATGGAGAAATGGATCTTCGACTCGCCCGACCAGGCTGGCGAAGCTTTCCGCCAGTTCATCCGCCAGTACTATCAGGGCAACGGGTTCGTGAACGGCGGTATCGAGATCGGCGGACGCGCAGTCGACCTGGGTTTCGTCGATATGCCGGTGCTCAATATCTTCGCCGAGCAGGATCATCTGGTGCCGCCCGCTGCCTCGAAAGCGATGAAATCCCTGATCGGCAGCACCGATTCCACCGAAGTCTCGTTCCGCGGCGGCCACATCGGGATTTACGTGTCCGGCCGCGCGCAGAAGGAAGTGCCGACAGCGATCCACGCGTGGTTGGCCCAGCGCGCGCGATGACCGGGGCGCGTCTCAACACGCCTTGCATGACGGTGGCGCGTCTCGTTCTGGCCGCCGTTGCGCTAGGCGCGCCGCTGCACGGCTTCGCGACGCAGTCGCCGCAGGCGCGCGATGAGATCGACGCATTGATCTCCGGGCTCGGGCGCTCGGGGTGCGAGTTCGAACGCAACGGCGAGTGGTATCGCGCAGCGAAAGCCGAGGCGCATCTGCGCAAGAAATACGACTATCTGCGCAAACGCGGCTTGGCCGACACCGCCGAATGGTTCATCGAACGCGCCGCCAGCCGTAGCAGCGTCAGCGGCAAGCCTTACCGGGTGCGTTGTCCTGGGCGTCCGGTGGAGCCATCGGCGGCTTGGTTCGAACGCATGTTGCGGCAATGGCGAGCCAAACCGGCCTCAACCCGCTGAGCCCGAACCGATTTGGGCGCGAGACCCCCGATGGCGCGCCCAATGCAATCGCCTTCCCTGAACCGCCATGGTTTTCCGCCACGCGGATTTTCGGCAGGATAGGGCGTCTGGCTTGGCGGGCTGTTGAACAAGGGCTCGCGGTCGCTGCGATGGAGGGCTGCGACGGCGAAGCATGCGCAATAGCGAACGATTCGCCGCAAGCCTGGTCAAGGCGCGCGCCCGACTCGCGACTTGAAAAAAGGATAGGGCGATCGTTCTTCAAGCAAGCGCCCACCGATGGATTCGTCAGTTGATCCGCCAATATCCGCCAATATCCGCCAATAGAGGTTTCAGATGTCCGCGACGCCCTCACTTTCCCGTCCACGCAATGATCGTGTGCTGGCTGGCGTGGCCGGCGGCATCGCCCGCCGCCTGGGTTGGAATTCCACCCTCGTCCGCGTGCTTTACGTGCTGGCCTCGGTGCTGTCGGCAGCCTTCCCGGGGATTCTGGTCTATCTGATCCTATGGCTGCTGATACCCGAGGAGGGCGCTGCGTGAGTCCTTCGCTACGCGCCGCTATCGGCGCGTTGGGTGTCCTGTGGGCATCGCCGAATTCGATGCTGGGTCTGGTCGCCGGCTTGACGATGATGCTGTTCGGGGCGCGCCCGCGTTTGCAGCCCGGGGATCTGGCGCTCGTGTTCAATCATGTGCCCTTAGGGCCCGGCGGAGCGATGACGCTTGGCAATGTGATTTTGAATACCAGCGACGATCTCGATGGGCCTTGCACCACGTATGAGTATCGCGCCGGGATCTGCGACCACCCCCGGGTGCGGCTGGGCGATCACGAGCGCGCGCATGTGCTGCAGTCTATGGTGCTCGGGCCCTTGTTCCTCCCGGCGTATTTGTTGTTCGGCGGGGTCAGCGTGCGCAATCGCTTCGAACGCGCCGCCGATCGCTATGCCTTGACCGGCCGTGGCTGGTGGCCCTGGGACTGATTGCGGCAGTCGATGCGCGACGCGACGAACGGGTCGCTAAAAACGCATTTCCCTAATACTGCGTCAGTGGGCAGGCCGTTTTCCAACGGCCTGCTAGGGGTCTGCCGTGAACAACCACGCATGCAAGCGCGCGGCGACATGCAGTACGGCTCCCGCCAACGCCAGATACAGCGCCGTCGCCGCGAGCGGGCGGTCGAGCTGAGCGGCCGGCGACTCGATGAAGAAGGAGATCGTCAGCACGGGTGGGCCGGCGAGCAGCGCCAGCCCGCCGAGCCCTTGCAGCCATACGTATGAGCGTCGCGTCGCCGGCTGCAGATACAGGCCGATGAACAGATTGATCAGCGACGACAGCAGCAGATAGATATGCGCGCTGCGATAGAGCAGCCGCGGCGCCGGGGGCGTGCCTTCCAGCCCGTCGAGCGCCCAGTGCATGTACTGCCCGCCCAGCACGAAAGCGAGCAGTCCGAGCAGGCCCATCAGCAGATGCGAGCGGGTCAGCCAGCCCACGTCGGTGCGAGGCTTCGCTTAGGCGAACGAATGATTTCGATCCGGCATCAGCGCCAGATCGAAACCCGCTCGGCATCGTTCAGCAGCATGGCGCTGCCCGCCTTACAGGCGTATGCCTTGGCGAAGGCGGGCAACTGCATCGCAACCGCGTTCGTACGCGCGACGCCGGGCGCGTGCGCAGAGTGAGCGGCATGGGCCACGGCGGCCTCTGTGGAAAACGCCTGCGCCCAGAGCCGCGCCCAGCCACGGAAGAAATTCTGCTGATCGCCGGCTTTCGCTTGCGCATCGGCTTTCTCGTACGCGGCCCAGGCCAGTTCCAGGCCGCTCAGATCCGCGGCGTTCTCTTCGCGGGTGCGCGCGCCATCGACTTTGAGCGTGGCTTGCCCCGGATAGGCGATCGCGCCGTAGCGCGCGCTCAGCGGCGTGATGCGCGCATCCCAGGCGGCGGCTGTGGCGGGCGTCCACCAGTCGCGGGCCGAGCCGCTTGCGTCGACGCGTCGGCCTTTGCCATCGACCGCGCGTCCCAGCTCATGCCCGATCAGCGCGCCGAGACCACCGTACTGCGCAGCCATGCTCTGGCTCATCTCGAACACCGGAGGCTGCAGCACGGCAGCGGTGACCAGCAGTCGATTCTCGGCAAGGTCGTAACGCAATGCGGGCGTATGCGGTGCGATGGCCCAGGCCGTTTCGGGATTGCCGTGACCGATTCGCTTCATGGCTTCGCGATGGGCCCAGGACTTCGCGGCCAGCACATTCGCGCCGAAGCCGCTGCGGGCGATGCCGAGGCCAGTGATGTCGGCAAGCTGTTGCGGCGCTCCGATGCCGACCCGCAATGCGTCGAGTTTGGCGCGGGCCTCGGTTTTCGCCTGCGCGTCCATCCAAGTGTTGCGTTCGACCGCAGCGGTCAGCGCGTCGCGAACCTGCTGCGTGATGGCCTGGACGCGTTCGCGATGGGCGACGGGCATGTATTTGGCGGCGTATTCCTGCGCCAACACATCGTCCGCGTGGATTTCGATCGCATCCAATGTCCGGCGCCAATGGGGCGCGGGTTCGTCCTCGCCGCGCAGCATACGGCCCTGGAACTCGTGCTCGGCGTCGCGCCAGGCCTTGCCGAGGTAAGGCGCCATCGCATGACCGACATGGAAGCGCAGATAGGTTTTCCACTGCGCCGGTTTCAGACCGGCGATCAGTTTGTCGATCTGGGCGAAGTAGGCGGTATCGGCCAAGGACACTTGTTGCGCGTTCACGCCCTGCGCCTTGAGAAAAGCTTCGGTCTGCAGATTGCGGTAGCGCTTGGCGAGATCCTTGACCGCAGTCGGCGCGAACGTATCGGCCGATGTCTTGGCGGCCTTGGCGAGCCGGGTTTCCAGATCGATCACCTGTTGCGCCTCGGCGTTGAGCTGGGCTTGCGCGGTGCCCGTCAACGCGAGAATTTTCTGCACATAGCCGTTGTAATGGCCGAGCAGGGCGCGCGCATTGGCGTCGCTGCGGGTGTAGAAGTCCGGTGTCGGCAGGGCCATGCCGCCCGGGACGAAGTAACCGGCGTCCGTGCCCGGATTGCGTGGATCGGCCGCCGCACGGAAACCGTAGGCGACCGGAATCCCGGCTTGATGCAATGCGGCGATGAGCGGCGCGATGTCCTGTGTTTTCTTGATCGCCATGACTCGCGTCAGCCATGCGGCGATGGGTGCGCCGCCGTCGCGCTCGATCGCGGCCTCATCAAGGCCGCTGGCCCAGAAATCGCCGAGGATGTTCTGCCCCGGGGACTGCGGCGACTTCATCGAGGCCTCCAACAGTTCGCGTTGTTGTTGCGCTGCGCGCGCGACCAACTCGCCCATGGCGCTCACGCTGCCGCTGGCGGGGGCTGGATGCGATTTCAGCCAGTCGGCATTGCTGAAAGCGTAGAAATCACTGCATGCGGTGGCGGCCGGCGGCGCCTTGGGCGCGGGGGCGACAGGCTTGCGCTTTTTCGCCGCATCGGCGGCCAATGGTGCCGCGATGACTGCGATCAGGCACAGGGTAAGGGCGGTCGGGCGCAGAGCATGGAGATTGGGCATCGCGGGCATCGTCCGTTGGCGTGACCGCAGTGTAGCAAGGGCCTTATGGCCGGATCGTCAATCCGGCCGCGTCATCCGCCCCGAAACGGATGCACGCCGTCACGGAAAAGACACAGGCCCGGAATTCCCGGGCCTGTGTGCGCACCGCATCAGCGTGCATTCCATCGAAAGCGATACGCACCATCGAAAGCGATACGCAGTCACCAGATCACGATCTGTTTGTCGCCGTCGCGGACCATCGGGTCGCCGGACTTGCACTGGAACGCGGCGGCGAAGGCGGGCAGGTTGGACGGCGCCCCGATCGCGCGGAAGCGCGGCGGCGCATGGGAATCCGTGGCCAGACGTACTTTGAGTTCGTCATCGGTGAAGTTGCGACGCCACACCGTGCCCCAGTTCAGGAAGAAGCGCTGCTCGCCGCTCAACCCGTCGATCGGCGCAACGGTCTTGCCTTGGGTCGCGTGCTTGTAGGCGTCGTAAGCCACCGATAGGCCGCCCAGGTCGGCGATGTTCTCGCCCAGGGTCAGGTTGCCGTTGACCTTCATGCCCGGCATGGCCTCATACGCATCAAACTGCGCCACCAGCTTCTTGGTCAGCGCCGCGAACCCCTTGGCGTCGGCTTCGGTCCACCAGTTCTCGAAATTGCCGTTCGGCCCGAACCTGCTGCCCTGATCGTCGTAGCCGTGAATCATTTCGTGGCCGATCACCGCGCCGATGCCGCCGTAGTTGAGCGCATCGTCGGCCTTGGCGTCGAAGAAGGGCGGCTGCAGGATCGCGGCCGGGAACACGATTTCGTTCTGCTGCGGGTTGTAATAGGCATTGACCGTCTGCGGGCTCATCCCCCATTCGGTCTTATCGACTGGCTGGCCGATCTTGCCGAGATTCCACTTGTAATTGAATTCGATCGCGGCCAGCACGTTCTCGATATAGCTGCTGCGCGAGGTGTTCAAGCCGGTCCAGTCGCGCCATTTGTCCGGATATCCGATCTTGGGCGTGAACGTTTCCCACTTCGCGATGGCTTTCGTCTTGGTTTCAGGGCTCATCCAGGCCAGCCCTTCCAGCCGGACCTTGAGCGCGTCGCGCAGGTTCTGCACCAGTTCCTGCATCCGCGCCTTGGACTCGGCCGGGAACGCCACCTTCACGTACATCTGGCCCAGCGCCTCGCCGGCCTGGCCCTCGATCGTGTCGAGCACCCGCTTCCAGCGCGGCTGGATTTCCTTCTGCCCGCGCATGGTCTTGCGGTAGAAGTCGTAGTTCTCCTGCACGAATTGTTCGCCGAGGAAAGGCGAAGCGCCGTCGACGGTGTGGAAGCGCAGATAGCTCTTCCAGGCCGCGACCGGCGTGTCGCCCAGCATCTTGTCGAATTCGGCGTGGAATTCGGGAATCGCCATCGAGAACATCTTCGGCGCGGGCACGCCCTGCGCTTCGAAGAACTTGCTCCACGGGAAATTCGGCGTCTTCTTGTCGGCCTCTTCCAGCGAGACCGGGTTGTAATACAGCGACACGTCGCGCGAGAGTTCTTCGCTCGACTTCGACGCCTTGGCCAGGCGGGGCTCGAACGCGATCACGTCTTTGGCCTGTTTGGCCGCGTCCGCCTCGGCGACGCCAGAGAGCTGCAGCACCTTGGCGATGTGGGCCTCGTAGGCCTTCAATTTCTCGCGCTTGTCCTTATCGAAGTAATACCCCTTGTCCGGCAGGCCCAGACCGCCTTGCGCGACGTAGGCGATATTGATCGAGGAATCCTTGAAGTCCGGGCTTGGGCCGAAGCCGAACAGGCCGCCCTCGCCGCGCGCGAACGTCTGGCGCATATGCTCGGCGATCTCTTCGCTGCTGTTCAGCGCATCGATCGCATCGAGGCGGCTCTTCAATGGCGTTATCCCCTGCGCGTTAATCGTGGCCTCATCCATCCCGGTGGCCCAGAAGTCGCCGACGATCTTGTCCACGCCCGAGGCGTCCTTAATCGCGGCGGCCTGCTCGGCGAGCTGACGTTGAACCGCGGTCGAGCGCTCATCCAGCATCTCGAAAGCGCCCCATGAGGTGCGGTCGCCCGGAATGGCGTTCGCGGCCAGCCATGGGCCGTTGGCGTGGCCTGCGAAGTCGTTGCAGGCGTTCTTGGTCGCGTCCAGATCGGCGGCTTTGAACTGGTTGAAGGGCGGCAGCTTGGTCTCGTCGAGGGTCAGCTGGGGCTTGGCCGCCTCGGCTGTCGTGGGGATTGCGCTGCTGTCTTCCTTTTTGCAGGCGGCGAGAGAGACACCGATGGCGAGGGTCAGTAACAGCGCGCGCGGCGCGGGTCTCGAAAGAATCTTGGCGGACACGGGAATCTCCAGCCCCGCAGGGCGAACGAATGGAGTGAAGGAAGGCAGACGCGAACCCCAGCCGGGGCAGCTTGGCGATCCTAACGCGTTGCCGCTTTCCGGTTGGGTGTCAAAGGTCACGGCTGGGGGCGGTGCGAATGGACGCCAACGTTGAGATCCAGGATGCAGTCCCCGACCAGAGACGAGGCCTGCCCACCCTCGCTCGCGGAGCCCTCGGAAGGGAGACCGGCTGTCCTATCGGCGGGCCTGGATGCGTTGTAAACGTCGATAGGCTGTCGTTGCGACCGATCAGAGCGATCGGTCGGATGGCCATCCACCGACCGACATATGAGGGGACTTGCCATGAAATTCACGACCCTGACCACGGCGCTGCTGCTGAGCGCCCCGATCCTGCTCTCGTCCACCGCGGCGGGCGCTGCGGGGCCCGAAGCTTCTTATTCCCGAACCCAGCGCGGCGAACTCGTCCATCAGATCGTGAAGCGCTGGGGCGCTCATGTGCAGGAAGCCTATGGCACCGACGTTCATCGTTGGGCCATGGAGATGGTGCCGGTATTCGCCAAGACGCCGATGCTGGCGCTGCGAAATGCGGCGGATGCGAACGATTTCGACGCCATGAACAACGCCTTGCTTTCCGGCGCGGCGCCGTCGCTGGCGGCAAGCGACGCCGTTCCGGGCGGTTTGGCGGCGGCCAAGCCGCGAGTCAGCGCCAAAGTTCTGGGCGACGCCGACAAGGATCTGATTTTCGTCCCGATCACGCCATGCCGCATTATCGATACCCGTATCGCCGGTGGAGCGATCGCCGCGAACACTACGCGAAGTTTCGATGTCACTGCGGTCAGCAATTACAGCTTCCAGGGCGGCGATGCGAGCGATTGCAATGGCGTGGGCTCGGCCGGTTCGTTCGCAGCCGCCGCGATCAATTTCACTGTCGTCACCCCGGGCGCAGCGGGCTATATCACCGCTTTCCCATTCGGCACGACGCAGCCTCTGGCGGCCACCGTCAACTACGTCGCTGGCGATATCCGCGGCAATTTCGCCGTCGTTAAACTCGACCAAGGGGCATCTGCGAACGAGTTGAGTGTGTATTCGTTCGCTCAGACTCACCTCGTCGCCGATATCGTGGGGTATTACCGGAACCCGGGAGCGCCGACGCTGGAATGCGTGAGTTCCGGCGATACGACCGATACGGTCGCCGCCGGGGCCACGAGAAACACGGTCGCTCCCGCTTGCCCCGCCACCTACACACAGACCGCGACCAACTGCGAATCATCGACCTGGCAGATGCCGTTCGTCTACTTTGCCGACGGCATCTGTTCGGCGCAGAACAATTCGTCAGGATCCGCCCAGTTGCGGGCTTCGCGCACATGCTGTCGGCCGAAATTCAACTGATGGGAAGCGTTTCTTGACGCGGCCGCGCCGAAAGCGATCGACATTCATTTCTAAGCCCTCCTGACCGAATCGTTACGACTGCGGCTCCGGGGGGAAGGGAAACCATGGTGGAGTAGACGATGAAAAAGCATGCGATTGTCCTGGCGATGATGATGGCCGCTGCTCTGCAGGCGCAGACAGGTCACGCACAGGAAAAACAACGTTCGGCGCGTGGCGATCTGGTCTACCGGATCGTCACCAAATGGAGCGGCCATGTGCAGGAAGCCTATCGGGCCGATGTGCGGCGTTGGGCAAGAGACATGGTGCCGGTCTTCTCGCAAGTTCCGCTGGACACGCTCGCCAAAGCGGCCGATGCGAAAACTTTCGACGCCATGAACGACATGCTGCTGAACGATGGCGAGCGCGCCAACATGAGCCTGATGCAAGGCATCAGATCGGGCTCGTTGAAAACGCCGGAAAAAGCGCTGGGCGATGCCGCCGCAGACCTGGTCTACGTCCCGGTGACCCCGTGCCGCATCCTCGATACCCGTATCGCCGGCGGCGCCATCGCGGGCAACACCACGCGCGATTTCGATGTCACCGCGGTCGCCAATTTCGGTTTCCAGGGTGGCAGTGCCACCGATTGTGGCATCGGCAGCGTGGGTTCATTCGCGGCAGCGGTGATCAATTTCACGGTGGTGACTCCGAGCGCCGCCGGCTACATCACCGCCTTTCCGCTCGGCACGGCGCAGCCCCTGGCCGCGACCTTGAACTACGTGGCCGGCGATATCCGCGGCAACCTCGCGATCGTCAAACTCGACCAAGGCCCGGCGGCGAACGAACTGTCGGTGTACAGCTTCGCGCAGACGCATCTTGTGGGGGATGTGGTGGGGTATTTCATCAATCCGCAGGCGACCAACTTCAATTGTGTGGAGACGAGTGTTTCAACCTTCAACATCAACGCGAACACCATCAACTTCTTCAACAACCCGGCCTGTCCTGCGGGTTATAAGGCGATCACCCCCTATTGCTGGACGGCGTCATCCGGGGTGTACAGCCAGGGCGGTGGTTACAACGCGAACCTGAACACCAACCTGACCTTCTGCGCTTGGCAGAACACCACCGGAGCGACCCAGCAGGTCTTCGGTGGCAATGTCTGTTGTCGGGTGCCTGGTCGATAAAGAAAAGCTGCAGCGGAGTAAGGTTCTCCGAGTCGCTACTGAACGTCCATGTTGTGTTGTTGCGAGGCCCGCGAAAGCGGGCCTCGTTTTATGCGGTTGGGCAAGTCAGACACTGGTTGGCCTTGAGGAGTTTTTATGTCGGTGGTTTTTCTGGGAGAGCCTGGAATCTTCTCCGCGCTGACGCGCGGGTTACTTTCTTTGGCGCAAAGAAAGTAACCAAAGAAACACTCAGGTCCAATTCAAATTTGCCGTCTGCGGCGTGGCCGGGATTTTTCGATGAGACGTCCCTGTCTCATCGAAGATATATTGATTCAAACCAGCGGACTTCCTGTCCGCCGCCCGATGGGTCTCCGACTGTGGGTTGGCTGTGCGGCGTGGAAAAGTCGTTAGGACGAAACAGTGTATGTGCTCAGATGGACTTGCATCGACAGGTCTCGTTGTAGGAGCGGCTTTAGCCGCGACAAAGAAAGAGCAACAGTCAGAAAGTAGCCAGGGTAAGCGAAGCACGTCCGGGGTGATATGAAGCGCACCCATGCCCTGACATGCGAAACGCTAATGGAACCACGCATTCCCCGGGATGCGGCCATCGGCCTTATCCGGGCTGCGCGGAAAGCGTCGTTTCCACGTGCGAAACATCGAGTCGCGGCGCGCAATCTCATCCGTCGATGCGAAAGTTTTAAGGCCCTGAATCGAAATATGCGATCTGTTGGATTCTCTCTATTGAACAACAAATTCTTCTTGTCTCGCGCAATGTCGTGAACTAGCCTCGGTCCGCCCGCGATGAGTATTGAGAAGTAAACAGGGGGATTCGTCGCCTGGATTCGCGTGCACGACAGCGCAGGGAAGGCGTCGTCACGGTGCAAGCACAGACCTTGCATCGTCGTTGCGTCTCGTACTGTTGCGAGACGTGGCGTTCGATTCGGCCAGGGACGGGCGGTTCGGACTTCATCCATCGATTCGACAGGAGGTCCGAATGAAACGCAGTTCCATGCAGGTTGCCGCGGCGGTCGCGGTGATGGTGTTCACGCTGGCAGGCGTTAGTCACTCGCAGGCGCATGGGCAAAAAGAGCCTGGGTTCGACGCGGCTACTCAACGCGCGATGCATGATCGCAATGGCAAGCCGAGATCGCTGCGCGGCCAATGGGTCTATCGCATCGTCGAACGCTGGGCGCCGCATGTGCGCGAAGCCTACGGAACCGAGATGCGGCGCTGGGCCGACGCTATGGCGCCGCAATTCGCACAGGCGTCGCTGGCGCAGCTGCAGCGCGCGGCGCAAGCTCGCGATTTTCAGGCGATGAACGATGCGTTGCTGAGCGGCGGCGTGCGCAGCGCGGGCGCGGCGAAGCCAGCGTCGGCAGCCGTTCCCACGGCAAGCCGGACATCGGCGCCGCCCACCGCCAAAGCGTTAGGGGATATCGACAAGGATCTGGTCTATGTGCCGGTGACGCCGTGCCGCATTCTCGATACGCGCGTCGTGGGCGGGCCGATCATGGCGAACAGTTTTCGCGATTTCGATCTGACCGACGTGGTGCGTTTCGCGGGGCAGGGCGGCGACACCAGCAACTGCAACGTCGGCGACAAGGGCTCCTTCGCGGCCGCGGCGCTGAACATCACCGTGGTCACGCCGAACATGGCCGGTTACATCACTGCATTCCCGTATCTCGCCAGCCAGCCGACGGCGGCGACGATCAATTATGTCGCGGGGGATATCCGCAATGGTTTGGCGATCGTGCGGTTGGATCAGACGCCTGCGACTTACGAGTTCAGTGTTTACAGTTTTGCGCAGACGCATTTGGTGGCGGATGTGGTGGGGTATTTTAGGGAGCCGGAGGCGACGGGGTTGGAGTGTGTGACGGTTTCAAGCCCAACATACAATAGTGCGCAATATCAAATTCTTGACGTTTATACTCCAAGCTGTCCAGCAGGTTATACCGTAATTTCAGGTAGTTGTGACACGTCAGGAAATACTGGTTACATGCACAGCAGCATCACAGGAGAAACTAGTCATCGTTGTATATCAAATGATCCATGGGGCGTGCATACTCTCATTGCAAAAGCCCGCTGTTGCCGAGTTCCTGGTCGTTGAAAAAGCAGGGGTAGGAAGCAGGGGTCAGAGTAGAGTTTCTGTGGAATAAAAAACGAGACTCACTTTTCCTCGACAAGGCCCGCGAAAGCGGGCTTTTTTATGGTTCTTCTCCCAACTGAGGGGGAGGCACACGGCCGACCCGGCAGAATTGTCGTTCTCTAGGCAACAAGTCGAGGGTCGGCCGTGGCCGATGGAGATTGTATTGCTCAGCTAGGCGGCTGGGCGGGGTATGAAGTGTCGAAGTGGCGTTATGAGCAACGTGGCGAAGGTCGCTGGCTGGTTTTGGAGCTTGAACCCCGGGCGAACGTGATCCGTTTGTGTTCGGGTTGCGGCGAGCCGGTGCGCTCAATTCACGA